>JBBREG010000043.1:0-17491 GCA_038203125.1 Chitinophagales bacterium | reverse complement strand
TTACAACTTTAGCAGCTTGGAGTGGTTTGGCTACCCAGCTTGGGCAGTGTAGCCGATACTTCAACAGGTAGCACCCTGTCTGTATCATCTTCATTGCAACATGTTAAAGAACTTTGCCTACTTTAACTTCTCGGCACAAACGTGAGAACGTGAGAGACTTGAATTCACTGTCTTCGAATGCACATTTAATAGTACAATCAGTCTTAGAATAATTACTATTGTATTGAGCCTGTCATAGATGCCCTGGATGAATTATTGATTTTTGTGGATCTGTCGACCTATGGATTAGAGCGTGTCAGATTCAATACTGCTATTGCACTGGAGGCATCCCCGACAGAGCTGGAATCTTAAAATCCCAATTCACGTGGCGCTCCAGGGGGGAGAAACAACAAGATCGAAATAATTTCCTTCCTCTTTCCAGTGGTTATCTCAATAAGGTTATCTGACCGTTTAAATGACGGGGTTCGGTATTTTCTATAAATATGATTTGATATAAATAGACACCCGCAGCTGCCCGTTGATCGTTGATGTTGCCATCCCAGGAACACCCATTTGTTATACAGGTAAAGGCCTCATTTCCCCATCGGTCATAAATTTTAAATAGACGGACCTCTACATCTTCCTTTTCTGTAATAAGATGAAAAAAATCATTAACCCCATCACCATTTGGTGAAAAGACATTGGGAATGTAAAACGAACACTGAACAGGATCAATGACAAAGGAAGTATCCGTTTCACATCCAAAAGCATCAGAAATGATGATTTCATGCAGCCCCGGCTTAATGTCAGTGAAATATCCCTCTTCTTGAGACTGAAGTTGATCAAATGAATAAAGGACTTCACTTTCACTATAGACAGTAACCAGGACACTGGCTGGCTCACTAACGCACGATGAGGGAGTGATAATCAGTTCTTCAACAACAGGAGCAGGATGTTCATTAATTGTGACAAATGCGGAATCCAGACAGCCTTCATAACTCATTAAGGAAACACTATAGAATCCAGACGTAAGATTTTCAAAAATGGATCCTTGCTGCATAATTTTATTATTGATTGAATAACCGGTAACGCCGAGCGCGTCTGACAAAATTTCAATACGGCCATTTTCCAATCCACATGTCTCATCGTCAGTGATCACAGATTGTATAGGCGTTCCGGAAACACTATCAATAGTAATCAACGTCTGTATTTGGCATCCATTTGTATCAAGTATAGTAACTACATGATCACCTTGTACGAGATCTTTAAATATTTCATTACTTAAAAAGGTTCCGCTATCTATTGAATACCGCAAAGGTCCATGATCCGAAGTAGCGGCGATGATCACTTTTCCATTTCCCAGACCGCAATATTCAGGGGATACGTCAAGATTTAAAATGATTGGAGCTCCTTTGCCGGAAACTATTACTTCAGTCATTGTTGTGCATCCAAATGTATCCCGCACCATGACAAGGTAGCTGCTTGCTGCGAGACTGTCGAAGATCGCTTCATATTTAAAAGCTCCGGCTCCAATTGAATATTGCAGTGGTCCATGCTCCGATACAACAAAAATTTGTATTGCCCCATCATTCTTCTCACATTGTGATTCGGTAACCATCATATCGGTGATGACAGGCTGACCCGTTTCGGGTAAAATAATATCATCCTGGACAATGCAATTGAAAACATCCAGAACATATAATGTATATGCTCCGGAATAAAGATTTTCAAAACTAGACAAGCTTTGCCACACCAAGCCATCAAGAGAATATTGCAAAGGTTCTTCTCCGGTAACGTTGATGAACTCAATTATACCATTTTGTGCTTGGCATTGTTCCGGCATTAACAAGGTGTTGAATGCAGGTGCAGGATAAGCCTGTAATGAAAGCATCATTGTATCTACACAACCGGCATCATCACGGATGACAAGCTGATGATCGCCACCGGTCAGATTTGGAAACATTACATCATTTGTAAAATTTTGATCATCCATTGAATAATGAAGGCCCTGAGCAGATGAATTTATCTGTACGACTCCATTATCCATCCCACAAGTAGCAGGTGTCAATTCAAGAGTAACCGGAAAGGCAGACCTATCAATAACTTCAAATGCCTCTGAGACCTGGCAACCCCAGCCATCTCTTACATGGATCTGGTAGAGTCCAGGTGGAATATTTGTAAAAAAATTGGTGTCCTGATAATTTGTCCCATCAATTGAATACTGCAGTGCTGTTGGTCTTTCCGAAAGGAGTACTACTGTAATGAAAGCATTGGAATTACCAGTGCATGGATCCTGTAAAAGTTTAATTTCCGAAATATCTAATAACGGCAATGAACCAAGATGCGATGTTCGCGAAGTTGCTCCGGAAGAATAAAATAATCCACCTGCAGGAAACATGTCAACCGAATGCACCGAATCCATTGGCGGATAAAAATAATTAAGCACACTTGTAGCCGGAGAAACCAGGAATTTAGCACCACACGTATCACTAACAGATGCAAGCGCCCGTCCAGGCCACTTATTATATTGCACGATCGTGTCATGTTGATTTAATCCTGACGTATCAACACGAAATAAAACAGCCGGCTCCACAAATCCGGCTGGTAGTTCACCTGCGACATATAATTGACCATTATAAAATTCAAGATCATTGATAAATCCCTGGTTGATGGGGCCAAAGTCCGCAACGATCCTGGTAGCCGACGTTGCAGGATTAAAAATGGCAATTCCATACCGGTTAGTCGCGGGATCGTATCCGCTGAAATACATAATTCCTTTATAATCGATCGTCATGCCCACAGACTGAAAATCACCAATATCATACACTTCAGTAAACGCTGATGTAATCGTATCGATCAGGTAGACTTTGTCGAATACCACACCAAATAACCGCTGATCCGGATGAAAAGCAATGTCACCCATATCTCCCATTCCAGCGAGTCGTGTGAGTGTGTAATCCACCAGATTAATCCGTTGCAGCTCAGGCATGCCGGTGCCTATTGCAAATCCCTGAGAATAGATACTCTGTGTAGACGAGGTATGTGGAAATATAATAATCATCCACAGTAGAAACCACTGAATATTTTTCATGAGTTGGTGAGCAGCGCGATTGAAAAAAAATGTGAAGAGTAGGTTGTCCAGTGAAAAAGGCCACCTCTCGGAAGAGGTGGCCTCAAAACATCTGGTAATCTCAAAGACCGATAGTTTTATTTGTGTACAAAGAAACGTTGTGCTGACGTATAGGCATCTCCGAACACCCGAACTGTGTAAACACCGTTTGGAAGATTTGAAATATCCACATGCTGACTATTGTGTGCGATGATCTCAATTCCGGACATGATTACCCGACCGTTCATATCCACGATTTCACCCGTAACATCCTTAGATACATTCACGAAAAGGAAGTTATTAACCGGATTAGGATACAAACTGAATGTAACATTGTCAGTATTTTCTACTTTTGAAGACAACAGATTAACTGTTACTTTATCTCCATTTAGGTAACCTGCAGAAAGGTTGAAATCAGATGCCTCCATATTACGATCAGTTAATTTTGAAAAACGGATCATAAAAGCAACCTCATTTTCTGAAAGAACAGTAAGGCTGTTAGAGGTAATACGAAGTTTAGTATCATTATCATTGTAGTGACCTACTGCCTGAAGACCTTCAGCAAGGATAGAATGATAAGCAAATTTGCTTGCATCAAAATCCAGGTTTAAGTCGATAGCATGAATCCCATCAGCAGAATTGAAGGTAACTGGTACGTCAACGTAGAGGCCATCATATTGAGCCTGACCAATACCTACATTGACACCTTCTGATGTGCGAAGAAGTACATCTGATGTGTTTTTCCAATTACCATTTACATCACCATATAGGATACCCGTATAGGATTCCACACCAATCTGAGGACAAGTTGCAAAAGCAGTAACAGGTGCTGTAAGACAGAAAGGAACCTGTGGAACCCTGTGCTTAGAGTAACCTGAAGCATTGTCATTTGGAAAAGTACTTGAAATCTGGTACGCAGGATTTAAAGCAACAGTACCATTGTCAATGAACTGCCAGTCCTTAGAGGCTGAATACGTTGGTTTTGGTGAGCCATCCGCATTGTAGTTCCACTGTTGTCTGAATTCGTCGATAATTAATACAGCTCTCTGATTGATCTGAGATACGTCCCCTGCAGAGATTACACCATCACGATTCACATCCATTGCAATGGCCTGGTAGATACTTGGTGTGAAAGAAGCGTCATCAATAATCAATCGACGTGTCAACAAAGCATCAAAACCATTGATCACTTCCTGAACATCGGTAGTTGGAGCAATCGTTTTTCCAATGCTGAATTTAACTCCATTGATAAGATCGTAGGTAAAATTACCATTCACATCAGGTGTAACCACCGGACCTGACAATGCAGCAGGATTAGCAGCACTTGCCAAACCGCAATCAAATGAAGTATTTGCCTGAATTGTTGGGCTGGTGTTCAGACCATCATTACCGATTGGGCTCTGATCTTCCCAAAATTCGATATTACTGGTCATGATGGTATTACGGAAAGTTGTAAATGTTCCAGGAAGAACTGGGTTTTTCAACAGTACACCGTTGAAATAACTTTCCTGCATGTTGGTTATTGTAACTGTTGTTGTATCAACAGAGAGGAATGCTGGTCTTTTCGCAAATTCCACGCAAACGATCTCGCCTGTTCCTGTAAAGTCAGTTCCAACAGGTGCATCTGTATCAAGGAATACAGAAAGCAACATTTCGTCATTCACGAAATCGATGCTGTTATCTGTTTCAAAGAAATTAGGATTCATAAAAGCACCACTCTTGATGACGTTACCTGTTGGGTAGATCTGTGTATCATCCCAGGTAAGTGTCATGTCAAAACCGATAACATCAGATATGCTTCCTACAGCACTGATTGGTATACATACTGTTGAAGGATTGCACACCTGGTCAACGCTTCCTACTGCATAAGGAGAACCGGCAGGATCTACTACATTCACATTGACTACCGCGGAGGTGCCTGTTAAGCCAAGATTATCAGTTGACACAGCAGTGATCGTATTAGCACCAAATGGTCCAACAAAAACTGCATTCCAGGTAATTGTATATGGACCGGGGAACGGATCCACACCGATAGAAATACCATTTACAAAAAATTCAACCTGTGTGATCGATCCATCAGCATCATTTGCATTAGCGTTTACAGTAACAGGACCTACAGGTACAAATGCACCGTTTGAAGGAGCCGTTACTACCGCAGTAGGTGCTACGTTATTGGAAATGGTAATGTTTTGTGTAGCAACACCTGTTGCACCGGCATTATCTGTAGCTACAGCACGGATGCCATTCAGGCCAGTGTAAACACCTGCAGGCGTAGCTGTAAATGATGCATTATATGGACCTGGAGCAGGAATGACCGAGCTGATAGATGCACCATTAAAAAAGAACTGTACAGATGTAACAGTACCATCTGAGTCTGTTGCTGTAGCAGATACGTTGACAGTAGAACCAGTGATCGCTGTTGAAGGTGCAGTAAGAACAACAGCCGGTGGGTTATTGCCTGTAACAGTGATGTTAACTGTATCCAAAGCAATACCACCATCATTATCTGTAGCACGTGCTACGATCTGGTGTGTAGTTGTTATAAGACCTGTTATAAAAGAAGTGTTATATGGACCTGGTCCTGGAACAGTTGCAATAGAAACACCATCCTTGAAGAATTCAACCTGGTTAATGGTTCCGTCACCATCAGCAGCGGTAGCTGCAATGTTGACAGTCGCTGATGCACCAAAGTTTTGACCTTCAGTAGGAGCAGTAATGGCAACCGTTGGATTAGCATTCGGACCAAACAACAGGTACGGTGCTGTAAATTGTCCCGGACCAGGCGTATTGGCAACATACGTTTCTACAACTAGTGAAGTTGTATTCCTGATTTGGAGATTAATCTGTCCTGAGAGAATACCAGCAGTTGTGAATTGTCCAATACAAACTCTGTTGGCTGCATTCGGTCCCTGTAATGAAACAGTGACACCTAATGCTCCGTCACTAACTACAACTTGTGTAGCAGGACTATTCACATTATTGAACACCGGATCAAGGATACCTTCGATACCCGGAGTTGGGGTCCATGTGATTGTTGAAGCGAATGGAATATTTCCATCTTCAGTTGTCAATGGCAATCCGGCAGCAGCTGCATTGTGTGACAACAGGCCCGCTGGTGTATGAGGATGCGTAGGAAGTGCACCGTTAGTGTCTTCAGTTGGAACAACTTCCAGAACAGCTGATGTTCCACCGGTACTTCCGCTGGATCTGCCTGTTGAGAACCATGAGTCGAGACCAACAGTGTTATCATCAAGTCTGCTGGCCTGAATGTTATATCCATACAGTCCACCAAAATCAGTATGATTCCAAAATGGTTGAGTAGATCTTACAACAAGTGTGTCTACTTCACCGGTACCTACGTTAGTAGCTCCGAAAATTGCTTGAAGCTCCCAGCCTGGTGTCATGTCAACATACACACGGTATGTTACAGCACCTGCGGGAAGCGGATCCACACCGGAGAATGCAATGTCAGCAGCATTAGCAACATAGTAAGTTTCAATTACTACATTCTCTAATCCTACCTGAGCCTTCATAACACCTGTACAGAACAGGCTCATGCAAAGGAGGATAAATAATTGTTTCATAGTAAATATTTTTTTTGGTTTTTAGATGTTGTGATTATTGACAGTTCGTACCGAATGAACCGAGAAGCAACAGGAAGTCTGAGGTATTGGTACTACCATCAGTGTTGATGTCTGTGGAGCATGTGCCCAGTGCACCTTCCAGGCCGATAATGGCTCTGTAGGAATATTCAGATAACCAGGATTTTTCATTAACCTTGAAAGCACCACGATAGGTAGCTGGCGTATAAAATCCATCAACTGGCTGCGTGGCTGCAGGCGTAATATTAGCACCAGGGATCAGGTCATGCTTAGCGGTAACAGAATTCGTGGACACGTTCATGTTATGAAGTCCAACGAAACCAGCGACAGATGCTACGGATGTATTACCATCAGCCGCAAATTTTGCAAGATCAGCAGGACTGCCTACAGCACCGCCTACTCTGACAGGTTCTGTAGCGCCAATGAAAGTGTTATTGACCATTATAAGTGCTCCTGCATTCCATGCAGCATACGTGTCATCTGTAGGAACCGGTGCACCAGGACCTGTACCATCCGCATCAATTGTATGCGTAGCAGTATTAGCAAACTGAACACCTCTGTTATAGTTAGAGAAAATGCAATTGCGCAATTCGCCTCTGGAAGCTTCCTTCCATTCGATTCCCTGGTTATTATCAACTGCAGGTCCACCGTTGATACCAGCAGCACCGATCATGGTTGCATTGTAGATTTTAGGACTTGCATGGTATGTACAGCTTGAGCCGTCATCACTGTCAAGTTCAAATCCATTGTCGCCGCCGGCAGAAGTAGTAAGGTCAGTTTTAACAACAACCCAAAACTGTCCTCTTCCAGCCCATCCCTGATCCCAGTCAAATCCATCATCATCGTTAAATAATACAGAGGCATATTTAAGATCTACTGTACCACCGAAGAATTCAATTCCATCATCAAGATTGGATACAACCTCGATATGTGATAATGTAGTACCTCTACCAACGGAGCCAAGTGTAAGACCGTTTAATTCATTAGCTGCACCTGCAATATCTCCTGCGTGGCGGATAGATACATAGGTCATGATACCTGAGTTATCATTATCATCATGAAGGCCCGGAGCAGCTCCGTAGTTGTTTCTTGGTTCTGAAGAGGTAAATCCTTCGATAAAACCGATACCATCAGATACTGTATTTGTTCCGAATCCTCCTTTGAGGTTATTTCTTGCTTTTCCAAGAAGAACAATACCACCCCATTTACCACGATTGTTGATTCCGTAAGAACCGTTCATCGGATCAGCGGAAGCTGTAAATACGATCGGGCACTCTGAAGTACCCGGTGCGAAAATCTTTCCGCCTCTGGATACGATGAGTGCATTTGCATCACCTGCAACCCCTAATACTCCTTTGATCAGGGTACCTGGTGCAATGGTGATGGATTTTCCATCTCCAACATAAATTTTGTCATTGAGCGTATAGATCGTATCGCATGACAGCACAGTGTTGTTCGCTGTTAGATTACCATTGACATCTGTTTTGGTAGATAGAGCCACAGTAGCCCGTGTGCCTACAGCGGGGCAACCACAGGAGACTCCTAAATTCGTCTGCGCCTGGGCAGAAAATGCGATCCCGGCAGCCATAGCAAGCCCCGAGAAAGCACGTAACGTGCATTTCAATAACATGATTAATGTGTTTTAGGTTAAAAGATTTTGTTCTAAAAAGAATGATGCAAAACTATTCGTGCTTCTTCATTCAGTCTAATTATTTCCATCAGTAAATAGTAAATTCGAAGATAGTTTTCAGGTTAATTATTTACACGTATTTGTGTAAATAATTTTTGTCATCACGTTTCAGTATTCAATAATGACAGGCGTTACAATACGTGTAATGAAAATAGAATAGCACATTTAAATTCAATAGGTAGAATTTAAAATTTCTGTATAACGTATATTACAGAGACGTATAACGTGCGTGGCGTATGTAATAAAATATTTAATTTTTTACACACCGGATGCTGAATCCGTAATTCGGATGTGCAGCGTATCGAAAAATTCCGGATTTTTTATAATCCAGATATCTGAAATAACCATAGCCATCACTGGATGAATCACACCACCAGTATCCACTGTGACGTAAACCCGGAATACCCCATTCTCCGGTAAAAACTCTGCAACTACCACCAGTAGCTGAAAATCCAGCGGCATTGGTTGACCACACGCCATCATATCTGATCCATCCGGAGGTATTTGTATTTCTTTCTTTCAATTGATCTCCTTCGTCGGCTCCTCTCCAGTTATTATCATCCAGTTCTCCCGATGACATACCAAGATTTTCTTCAAGATTTTTCCAGTCTTCATCCGTCGCAACATGCCATCCTTCAGGCGCAATCTCTTCCCCTGAAGTCAATACAAGAAAATTGTACAGCAGACCAGGACCAGAAAGATTATTGTAAACGCAATATGCCGGAAGTAAGCTTTCTTTCCATTGCTCCGTATCAGGAATGAGTGCGATTTCAACACCGCTCCGAAATGAAGTAGTATGTAGATTTTCTGACATCCACCATTGCGTGCCGATTTTCACTGTTTGATATACATTTCCCTGTACATCTGTAACCGTTCCCGTTTGTAATACAGGTGCATTCACTGATTCTTCACCACAACTTATGGTGATACTAAGAGATAGTAATAACAGGAAGGTCCGGATGCTGTGTTTCATATCTTAATGAATGGAATAGAAAATACTTTGCTTTGAATATGAAGCTTAATTACATACACTCCTGACATAAGTATGCTGACATCCATTTGCATATGTTGCCCATTGGTTGACCCTCTGTCAACGATTTGGCCAGTGATGTCATAGATAGTATACTTCACCTCACTATATTCTATCCAGTCAACTTCTATATTCAGATCTGTTAGCGTGGGATTTGGAAATAATCTGATATCAGTATACGCAACATTATCTCTCGGCTTGAGATTTGGACAGATTACTTCAAGATCAAGATCCTGGCAATATCCTACATAACAACAAAGCTCATGGAGGTTAACATTCGCATCCGGATTAAAATTACATGCGAGAGAATCCGTACATCCCAGTACAATTGGTGTGAGACACTTCTGATTATCTGTACATGCAAACGTGGTACTTGCTTCTACATAATCCGGATCCGTGCAGCCGCATATATATGGAAACTTCAGGAGTGGAGAAAAGACTTCTTGCTGATTCAACATTTCATTCCTTGCAACATATTTTACTACCTGAGGCACACCATTCTTTAGGATTTCACATTCAAGATTCAGCTCGAATGCGATCTCACCTTTTGTGGTCAGTTGAGCAATTAGAACTTCATTGCTGGTGGTATCCACCCCTTGCACGCCCGAGTTACGAAGGAGCGCATCATAACTTAGAAAACCTGATTTTGCTTGATGTGAACCGAACATCGTGGTATCCTGATCGGTGAGAATATTTATAAATCCAATATCAATCCAGGAATCAGGCACATTCGGACTTGTCACAAGGCCATCTGAGGTGGTAAGTGGTATTCCTAGTTGCGTTATAGCATTAATCAACAATCCCGAAGCAATGGCTTGAGAACCGCCATCATTGTTGACACCGCCCACTTGTGAAGCGTCCGGATCCGACTCTTTAGGAATTCCAAAATAAGCTCCCTGTGAAAAGGATTTACTGCATTGGCCAATTGTAATATAGGTGTCAAGTGCAACCGTTCCAATTTCATACCGGCTCCGATTCAGGTCTTTACCAAAGGAAATTCCTTCTTCCCGATGATTAAAAAATGGATGTGTAGAGGTAAAAACCAAGGGATGGTCTGTCACCGCGTATATCGAGAGGATCTTTGTACCCGGAAGTAAACTGACAAAAATGCGATACGTTGTACTTCCTTCCTCAAGGTGACCTCCAATAGTATCCGTTGCATCAGTCTTGTCTGAAATATAGTAGGTTTCAACATTGACCCTTTCTATCTGTCCAAATACACAGACAGAAATGAAGATGAATGCTGACAATATGGATACTCTGATATTTACGACCATTCTATTTAAAGATTGTACGATATTCCAATTGAATAATCGCTGCCATACCGGTAATTATCAAAATCAAGTAAGAACCCCTGTTCGTATTTGTAAGATCTTCTTATAGGATCATTCAATAAATCGCGGACTGCAAAACTGACAGCGTAATATTTCCCAAGAGTCTGGGTCAGTTTTAGATTGACCAGATTTTTTGGCATCTCATAGATATCAGGCGAACTGTCAACTGAGGTTAAAACAAGTTTGGCTCCCTGCACATTATAACTCATAGATGCAGAAAATCCCTTATTACCTGTATAGCTTACGATGGCATTGACTACATAGGGTGCCTGTCCAAACATAGTTCGTTCAACTATGCCCGTAACTTCCCATGATTTAATGCCGTTTTCAATACTCAGCCTTCTTTCCTCTACCTGGGTATACGATTTTACAAGAGTGATATTCGAACGAAATTCGAACTGCGATCCAAGTTTAACCCTGCCTTCTAATTCCACGCCGTACACATTGGACTTGTCAGCATTGGACCAGGTAAATCCAAAATTGGAGCTGGTCAGTTCAATATGATCTTTAAAATTTTTATAGAAAAGACTTGCAGAAATAAAGTTTCCAGCCTTGAGATAATTCTCATATCTGAAATCGTAATTATCCACTTCTACAAATTTCAGATTTGCATTTCCAAATACATCATCGTTCAATTCAAAGTCTCGCACCACGGACTCTGTATACTCTCTGATACTGGGTCTGGCAATACTCCTGCTGTAATTCAGTCTGAGATTGGAGGGAGTGATTTCATCATCCCGAAGGTGATAGATACAATTGATACTGGGAAGAATGTTCCACTTCTTAACATTCCCTGGTGTCAGGATGAATGATTGTTCCGGGGTTTTCCGTCGCAGATCATCCGGGGCGTAGTTCAGGTCATCAAATAATTTTACGTCTGTGAAGATTTCAGAATATTCTGATCGAACGCCCCCACTTACCCTTACCCTTTGTGAAATGGAGTGATCCACCATCATAAATCCGGAATATATTTTTGTAAACCCTACCGTATGATTTGCCGGGTCATCAAATTTTCTATAATACAGATCAATCCGGTCCTGGCCGCTTACGGTGTCCCTGCGGATTTCAAATTTTTCATCTGAGAATAATTCGTTCAGGTTGCCATTTGTAAAATTGGAGGTAACTCCTTTCGCGAGCTGCAATAAATAATCGTATTGCGTGAATTCGCGTTGTTTATCTGTATAAGATCCGCCAAATTCGAGTTTGCTAATTCGTCCCGGCCTGTCCCATAACGGAACTTCCATTGCTGCTTTTACATCGAAAATGTTTTCATCGAGATACCTGTAATTGCGGCGGACATTCGATATCGTCTTATCCAGTTGGAAATGCACGGAGTCCTCTGAAAAGTATTGAAGACTTTTAAAATCAGGTGCGCTGCTTGACCCATCTGCAAAAGAGGCTGACAAATGCAACATACCTTTGAATGGAATGAAATAATGCTGGGATTTATACTGATATACAAATTGAGAACGCTCTTCATAAAACTGACCCTGAAGAAAAGAATATCTGTACGAATTGGACCCTACCTGATCCACTCCTTCCCGGATACTATTCACCCCAATCAAATTTGGCATAAACAGGAAGGTGAATGTATTATTCTCATTCAGTTTAAAATTTGCTGTAGCCAGACCTGTCCAGCCGGATGTATATTTCGCAATTTTTTGTTCGTATCGCTGGATGAAATACGGATTTCCCAACGAATCCAAATCTGATAAAATGGTGCGGGTATAGGTTGAATGGGGATCGTATTGGATACTGTTACCATACCGGAAACCGGCTAAAAAGCTTAAAGACTTTCCAAAAACTTTAGTCTCATTACCGATTGAAAATGTCTGTGAAAAACTAAGGGGTGCTTTCTTTTCAAAAGTATTCCAGTTGTTTCCAAAATCATGTAAGGACTCTTCCGGTTTTTGATTCAGCACATGGAAGGCATCATTCTGGTATTGGCCTGCATAATAATCCTGTGTTGCCAGAGCGACAGCCTGATCATCATTGATGAAGGCTTTGCCAAGCAAACCCAATTCAATTAGACCAAGTTTAAAATAGGTTCTCCCCACATTACTTCCAGGATCCCAACTCTGCGTAACGCCAAGTGATTTAAAATACCCTTCCAATCCGAGAGCACAAAACTCCTCATAGCTCGTAGGTGAATCAATCACTTTACTATATTTTAAATGATCAATATCCCGAAAGCCATTATCAAATCCGAGCCAATCCGTTGCACTCACCTGATTCGTGATTGTTTTTTTAAATGTTGTTTGCGGATTAAACCCAACCTTGCTTTCAATGGCAATTGATAGTTTGTCCGGATTATATTTTGTTTCAATAGAAATATAAGCCGCAGACCAATCACCCTGATAATCGGAACTCGCAGTTTTGGTGATGATAATATTATCTACAAAACTTGCGGGGAAAAGATCCAGTTTGATATTATTTGTAAAAGGATCGAGGGTAGGAATTAATGATCCATTGACACAAGTCTGAACATATCTATCACCCAGGCCACGGACGGTAATAAAATTACCATTGGTAGCTACGCCGGTGACCCGTGAAATAGCTGCAGACACGTTGTTATCTCCAATCTTACTCATTAGATCTCCCGACATATAGTCGATGGTACTTGCAGAGTTTTTCTTGATACTCTCCATATAATACTGATTACGCCGTTCCTGCTTTGCAACCACTTTTACTTCACCAAGATTAACAGAAGCCGGAGAGAGGATATAATCGCTAATTTTCATTTCGCCATTTTTTACCTTTATGGCATCATACAGCGTCTCGTAGCTAACATACTGGATGACCAGGATATGAGGTGTATCTGCATCAACAGTTAATGCGTAGCGCCCATCAAGATCTGCAGAAACACCAATAGCAGGGTTGTCTTTTAAATAAATCGAAACCCCGATCAACACCTCGCCATTCGCATCAGCAATACGACCTCTTATCATACCTTGAGAAAAGAGTTGTACGGATGAAAAGAGCAGGATAACAAGTCCGCTCCAAAGTCGCATTATGCTCATTTGGCCTGGTTAATTGACGTAAATCGTATTAAACTATTCCGGGACTTTACATTCTTACCGGGTACGGATGATCTTAGAAGTAAATCGGGAGCCATCAGATAACTCCATCGAGAATAAATATACTCCTGGCGCCATTGATGTCATGTCCAGTGTTACCAGGTGATTTTCAATAATTCCCATGCTTAGCGCAGATCCATCAATTGATGTAAGAATGTATTGATTTTTTGTCCCTGTCAATTCAACATTAGCATCTAATTCGATAGACACCAGTCCTGATGTTGGATTTGGAAAAACAGTGACTTTATCGTTAAGGAGAAATACATCTGTTACTCCAGACATAAATCCAAGCGAATCAATATGAATCAGGTCATCAAACAGAATTTCTGTTCCGACAGGATTTCTCGCAACATAATTTTCCACACCCAATGTCGTCTGATTCCGGATCTGAAGATTTAATTCAAATTCAAAAACACCATCGGTAGTAAATTGACCTATCAGCACAATATTTTGTGTGGTATCGACTCCTCTGGATCCATTGAGCGATGACCATGCTCCATCGTGGGTGCTAATGATCGCCGGACTCATGGGATCGTTGACATCATCAAGGATGGCGAGGTCCGTATCAAAAAAACCTACCACCGTAACTGGTTCTGTAATTCCTGCAATCGCTCCATCCTGGAGTGTCAATGGAATACCTGCTTCGGAATGTTCGTTTTGAAGTACGCCGTCTGCATTTTCAATAGTATTCTCACCATTGTCCATTTCTTTTAAGACACCTGCATGATCTTTTAATCCGCCACCGGCAGATAGCCACGAGTCGAGCATCACTGTATTGTTCTGGGCCTGGCTCCTGGAATACGTTGGAAATCGTGCACCGCGATCCTGGTTATTAAAAAAAGTAGTGCTTGTGGCAATTTTTAATTCGTGTTCGGGTGTTCCGTAGGCTGCCTGGAAGATATATCCCGGAAGCATATCAACGAAAACCCTGTACGTAACCGAGTGCAATGGCAACTCACCACCATCTCCATCAACTGTTTTATCGTTTGCATCGGATACATAGTATTTCTCCACGATAATTTGTTCGAGGCCATTCTGAGATGACAGAGAGAGTCCCAGGAACATACAAAATGTGATAGCGCAAAATACTTTCATGATTTGTGATTGATTAAGAATGAACGTTAGCTTTTTGGGGTGGTAATTCAATTGACTATTGAAGGATAATCTGCTGTACTTTGACTTTCAGATCATGCGTGACTATTCTTACAGTGTAAGAACCTTTCGGAAGCATATGCAGATCTACCAGATTGGAGTGCTTGCCTTCGATCCGCTGTGTATCCAGGACAGCTCTGCCCTGCAGATCATATACCGTGAGTGTGCCGGATTCTCCAGCTTTCACATAAATGACATCATGCGCCGGATTTGGATTCAGAAAGATTTCATTGCTTATTACTTCATGTGTAGCTACAGAAAACTCTGTCCCCTCCATCGTTGTCGAACAGGGATCTCCATTGAGATATGCTATCATCATATCAAAATCAGATGCATACACTTTTGGAGACAATACTTCAAAGCGGATCGATACAACTTTAAAATCACCAACCGGATATGGCGAGAAACTGTTGGATGTAAATCTCAGCTTAAGATCATTGGGGTTGAGATATGCCGCATATTGTAACCCTTCGGTATGATCAATAATAGATTCGAATCGCAGGTTCTCAACATTGATAGCCATTGAAAAATCAAGTGTGTTGACCATGTCATCAGAATAGATATACACAGGCACCTCTATAAATTGACCTATGATGACCATCTTCTCAAGATCAAATATGACTTTATCAAGACTGTCAATATCATCAATCGACAACCCTGAAACATCATGAAGTATATCATACGCCTTTGCGACAGACGGTGAAAAGATGGAGATCATCGAAAAAAAGCATAAAAATGCTATAGTATGATGTATCATAACTCTGTGGTTTTATGTATAAATTTTCGCGATAGGTTAAAAGCGATGGCCAAAGGTATTTCCGACTTGAGGGAGAAACAGCAGAAAGGGTGTTAATAAATAGGAAACTTATCGTAAGTGCCAGGAATGCCTATTGATATTGGCAAAAGTATAAGTGAATATGTAACAAAGTTTACAGGCCATGTGATTTTCTCTTATGGTCTGCACATTACGTTCCATTGGTTTCAATCATTTAACAATTAAATGATTTACGTTCCGGTCGGGGTGTATGATATACTTCTACTTTTGCCCCTTATTCAGTTGTCATGTATATACGCTATCACAAAAATATCCCTGTAAGGCTTTTTACAATTTTTAAATTCCATGTAATGAGGTTGCCTTACATCTCCGGACATCGTCGCGTTTTAATTTTTCTTCTTACTCTTGGATTGACTTCAGTGAATATAGCGATGATGGGTCAGGCGTCAGGTCAGGCCATGCGCACTATTTCAACTAAAAAATCACCATCTGTTTCCTGTGAGATTAGCATTCCCGTCGAAGGCTATATCTATTATGATCCTGATATTATTTTCATTCAGGCGATGGTGACAGATCCTTTAGAGGTTCTTAAAGTTGACTTCTACATGGATTCACTTCACCTGGGCACAGATTACCAGGCTCCATACCACAATATGAATTTGTTTAATTCGCCAATGGGACCTTACAAACTTAGAGCTAAAGTCACTTATTACACCGGGGAAACTGTAACGTCCTCACCAGTTCAGATTTTTGTGCGATGTGTGCGGGAGGATCTGGACAACAATGGAAGGGTCAATATCAATGACTTTCTGATTCTGCTTGGTTCGTTTGGAAATCATTGTGTCACCTGTCATGAAGATCTCAATGATGATGGCTATGTAAATACACAAGACTATCTCAGATTTCTGGGAAATTTGGGATTAAACTGCGATTGATGCACTGCAAATCTATGTATATAATAGTTTGATTAGTTTTATAAGCATGCAAGAAAACCCTGTGTATGGTTACCGCCTGGTTTTTAAATTTTGCCAATGGTAAAAAAGTGCTTTTTGTACAACTGGACTTGGGAAAAAAACGAGCCATTTCTACGTGATGTGTGAAAGGTCAATAATCCTGCATGACCTACCCCTCATTTTTGATTTTTAGCATCTCGCGGGCCAAGCGCGCAGGAACTCCTACCTTTAGCGCCCAATTTGTTAACGACATATGAGCATAACTGAAAATCAGGGCTTTGGCACCAAAGCCGTCCACGCCGGCGTCGAACCGGATCCCGTATCAGGTGCGATCATGACACCGATCTACCAGACTTCAACCTACGTCCAGGAAGCTCCCGGCAAGCATAAAGGCTATGAATATGCCCGAACCCAGAATCCGACACGTGATGCATTACAGGCAAGCCTTGCAGTGCTGGAGGGTGGTAAATATGGGATTTGTTACAGCAGTGGATTGGCAGCAATGGACGCGGTCATCAAATTGCTCCAATCCGGTGATGAAGTACTTTGCGCCAATGACCTGTATGGAGGTTCGTACCGGCTCCTGGTAAAAGTCTATGGACCCATGGGGATCAGGAGTACGTATATCGACATGACGGATCTGGATCTTTTCAAAAACTCGATCACGCCTGCGACAAAAATGATTTGGCTGGAAACTCCGACCAATCCAACATTACAAGTCCTTGACCTGATAGCCATCTGCTCAATCGCGAAAGAACATGGAATTCCTGTTTGTGTAGATAATACATTC
>JBBREG010000042.1:0-17884 GCA_038203125.1 Chitinophagales bacterium | reverse complement strand
GTCAATCAAAAAATCCTTGTACAACATCCGGGGAGCGCTTCCTTTGACAATGATCTCATCTGTTGTACTGTCAAAATTACCTTCGATAACCGCATCCTCCATTTCTGAGAGGTCTGGCAATAAATCCTCCAGCAAGGGAGACCGAACGATACGGATATTGAATTCAAGTTGTTGCGGGTCGTAAGCAATAGTAGAATCACGCGCAGGTGTGGTGTCAAAATAATTATCGATGGACTGCTGCATTGCAGGCCATATTTTGGTCAGGTTATAATTGCCTTTAAAGCGTGCTGTCAGCAATTCAGAATAAATGTTGAGCGAATCTTCTGCTTCCGTGGCAACAGAGACGATACTGATTGTGTCCAGTTTATAGCGCTTATCCTCAAGGCGGATGATGGCATTTGCAATATTGATCGTACCGTTCAGATAGTCGGGATCTGCTGTCTCAAGATCTGCCACGATCTGACCTTTCAAACTAAGATCCTTTTCATTCAATTTCAGTGGCAGTAGGTTGAGCGTATCCAGGTTGAGTGTCATATTGACTTTCGGATACTTGCCACTCAGGTTAGCGGTGCCTTCCAGGTCAAAATTGATATTCGGATCCGTCATATTAGCTGTCAACTCGATATCACCATTGCGGGCACTTCCGGTTGCTGTCAGATTTTGATACGTATACCCATTGTAATGAACATCTGTAATCTTGCCATTGAAAGTAGTATTGGCTGTTTTTGGATCCATGCCAGTGCCTTTGATGGTACCGTTGAAAGTAATTTTTCCAAGCTTGTCTTCCATGTTCAGTAAACGACCGGCATCAAATTGTGCAGTAGACAAAGTTGCATTATAAGAAGCTCCTGTTTTGCTGGTCAGATTTTTAAAAGTTCCTTTGATGAGCGCATTCCCATAACTTGAATTCACATTCATATTCGTAGTAAAGCTCGTCATGCTTCCTACAAAAGAACCTCTCAATTGAAGGCGATCCGGCAGGCTTATGTTGGAAGGGATAGTCCCTGCAGGTAAAAATCCTGTGATATCCTTTTTGGTGGCAGATAATTCTTCAATCCGAAGATCAAAAGTTGATTTATTAATATCCGGCAAACCTGTAATCGTTCCTGAACCTCTGAGACGGATCTGACCAAGTCCTGATACTGTAAGATTTGTAAATGTCAGGTCGCTGATCGGTCCATCGATTTGACCATTCATCAGAATTACCGCATTGCGGTTTTGCCTGAATGGGTCCTGGTTTGCCAGAACAGGTGCAAATAGGATCAGGTCTTTAATAGCCAGTCTGGAATCTACCAGGTGTGCTCTGATGTTGAGTACGCCTGGATCTTTGGCAATGCTATCAATGGAGGGATAATGTAATTCGACCTGATCGCGGATAAGTGTTTGTGGAGTTTCAAAGAGTACATCCTGTAAATGCATGGTATTGTCCCCATAAAAAACATCCGCATGAAAATTCTTAATAAACAACCCACTGGTATCCGTAACGGTAACCTGGTTAATTTTTCCATAGATCGTATCCTTAGTATATATGAAATCTGTTGCATCGACATAGAGGTCCTTCAGATTTAAATGTTTGTAATCGATGCCAATGGGTTGATGCTTTTCAGTGATGTCATCAAATTTATAGTCGACATCCTGTACGTCTAATTTATCCAGGTTGATCGTCCACCCTTTTTCAATTGCTGTGACCACTTCAATTGCTGCAGACTCGACTGCTTTTTTTGCGCTTTCACCTAAGGCAAAAAATCCCTGTGTATTTTTCAGGTGCACTAGCTTTACATCGATGTTCTGATTTCGCAAATCAAGATTATTAAACTCGATCCGGAGACTATCAAGATCAATTTTGGAATCAATTGCACTGATTGTATTGCTATAGGTGATATGAATATCAGCGATATCAATTTCTTCAGAAGTGATATCAGGGTACATGTACCCTGGATCCATATCAAGGGTGTCAGTTGTAACAGTTTCATGAGCAAGCGCTTTGGTCTGCTTCATACTTGCTATCACGCCTCTCAGTTTTAGGTTAGGGACATTAAATTTTAGATGCTCCAGATCAAAATCTGTAATCTTCGTGTCAAAATGATCTATGTAGACAGCTACATCATTCCCCACGACATCATCTAAAAATTTCAGGTTGATCCGATCGAGATTTATTTTACTTACTGAAAAGCGCATTGCATCGGTTGTATCGACCTCTTTTGTTTTTTCCTTTATAAAAGCTTTAAGGATATAATCAAAACTGAATGTGCTATCAGGAAGGGTTCGTTTCACATACGAGTTGATGCCACGCAGATCTATTTCCAGGATCTCAATTTGACCATCGAGCAATTTCCACATGCTGATGTCGACTTTGAGCGTATCACCTGATAAGAGTGTATCGCCTTCCTGGTCTTCAAAATAGACTCCCTCCAAAACAATCCTTTTTGGAAAATCTACGCTTAACCTGTCAATGGATACAGGAGTTTGAATTTTATTTTCGAGAAAAGTGACAATCTTGTTTTTCGCAAACTGCTGTACAAAGGCTGTTTGGATCAACAGCAGGGATAATCCCACCAGCACTATAATAATACCGACAAGCCATAGCAGGAACTTGAGTGACTTGCGGGCATAACGATTCAATGTGACTTGTATAAGTTACCAGGAGACATTTTAAATGCTTTCAACGTTAAAAAGTTGTGATTCTGCTGTAGAAATTGAGGAATAGAGGCCTATTAATCAATATAGTAGCAAATATCACTCCGCAGGTGGCAGATCGACCCCTTCTTCGAGTTTATCCGTTAATAATGCACCCGCAAGACTGGCGGCAAAAAGTCCGATGAATGCGATCCCGCTAAATTCAAGAACCATGGCAACCATACGACCACCAAATGTGGCAGGATGAAATGCTACATATGCAACATTGGCAAACATATTGACGGCCCACCATAAGGAATCACCCATGTTCACAAAGCTGGCGTTGAAATCTGCTTCGATCAACCACATGGTGCCTGCAGCTCCAACGATTACAACCGCAGCAGCAGCAGCAAGCACATCAATATGCGCCCGCCGTGCAATCCGGAATGCGGAAGCCCAGAATGATTTTAATATGCCTAATGTAATTTTCACCCTCAACAAGCGGATTATTCGTACCTGCTTGACTAACCGAAGGATATGCAGAAGTGGCATTGGTTCTGTTCCAAAGACCTTTTGCTTTTTTGCATGGCGGTGGATAATGCGGTCTGGCGTATTTTCTTTCATGAGGGCAGGTAAGGCCTTCATGTTAAACATGAAAAGGGTCTGCCTGTTCATGACATACGTATTTCAGACAGCTGTGGCTCTCTGAAAAAGTTTCAACCAAATCAAAAATGTATTAGCTGAGGCTTGGTGAATTACCATCCATGGTCTTTTGCATTTCTTTCACGAGTAAACGAGCCTGAAGCTTAAGCTCGATCTGATCCATCACGATTCGTGATAGCTGATACAGCATGGAAGATTCTCTTGCGTCAAGTTGTCGAGGTTTCACATCGATAATGCAAAGTGTACCGAGGTTGTAACCTTCCAAAGTTTTTAAAGGGGATGCTGCATAAAATTGGAGGCCCAAAATACCGGCGACAAGCGGATTAGACATCGTGCGGGGATCCTTTCTTGCATCTTCTACTACATATACATCATCTGACATGATAGCAGAACTGCAAAGACCCGGGGTTTTTGGAATCTGTTCCGCATCGATCCCATATGTGGATTTAAACCAAATGCGGTCATGATCCACCAGGGAGATAATAGCAATAGGCACATTAAAAATCTTGGTAGCCAATGAAGTGATTTCATCAAATGCGCCGTCGGGAGGCGTATCGAGAATTTCATACTTATAAAGGTTTTCTAATCTCAGGGTTTCGACTTCTTGACTCATGACTCAAAAGTAAACCAATATTGATTGGAGAAGCCAGGATTGGAGTTAAGAATGGCATAAGGTCTGTTAATACAAATACAAACACTTAATTATTCGGTAATCGGTGTTCGGTATTCGGTGTTCGGTGTTCGGTATTCAGTAAAAAAGATGTTCATTAATCTCAAGGTCCCCCTTTCAGGGGGCAGGGGGTTGGAAGGGTATTCATTACTCTCAAGGTCCCCCTTTCAGGGGGCAGGGGGTTGGAAGGGTATTGGTGTTCGATAAATATCATTACGAATTACGATCGAAGAGTGAACGAGCTATTGCCTACGGGATCGTCATGTTACCTTTTACTCGTCAGGAATATCGTTATACTCATTTCTCATTAGGATAAGAGGTGGTTGGTGGTAGCTTTACAGGGTATACAGAAAATACCTGAACCAAGGCACGCATGATCCTGAAATATATAATCAACCAGTCTCCCGACACGGTCTATGAATACCTGAGTGATATGACCAAGTTTGTGTCCGTTCACCCGGTGATCACGAAGATAAAGTTGAAGGGCGACCATAAATACAGGGTGCATGAAACCTTACGACTAGGATTTCTTCCATTGTCATTTTCCTATCCGGCTACGATCTATGGCAGTCGTGAAAAAGGACATATCCGGATGCAGGTGCGTGTAATGCGAATGACGGAGGTGGATATGGTATTTGATATCCAGGAAGCTAGTGGTGGTTCGATTGTCTTTGAGGAAATACAAATCAAGTCAATCCTTCCGGTGAAGCAGCACATGGAAAAAATATTCCGTGCGCAGCATGCTTTACTTTTTGAGAACATAAGCAAACTGGATAGCCGACAAACCGCAGAGAAAACGGAACGTAACAAATCTGCGTTCCCTAAAGAATTGTGAGCAATATTGAATTATAACTTCAGGCTTGCCAACTCAGTCTTCAACTTATTTTCCAGGTCTTTGATTGTCGTATACTGCAGACATCGTTGTCCGCGTGTATCGAACTCCAGTTCATTCGCGTCTTTAATGAGGAGGACTGTCTTTTTATGTAAGCCCCATGCATACCCTACTTCGAGATAGACATTCGGATTGGCGGTGGTGAGGTCCGCGATAACAAAATCGGAATTAGCAATACGTTCTTTTACAAATTCCATGACGTCGCCTGTAAATGAATTGAGGTCGGCACGTTCGCATAAATAACCGAATGAATTGACAGCACCCTGAATGCCATAATGGAAGCAGTCATCAAAAGCTGAGGCAAACGGCATCGCGACGAAGATGGTTTTTTTGCTTTCTGATTTTATGCCGACGGACTTAAGAGTTTCAGATGTGTCGTTGGATAATTCATGCAGGCCACTACTGGCAGTTGTTGGAATTTCTCCGGTGGGAAATAATTTTTGAATCAGATTTTGCAGGATGGAGGAAGTCGTGGGGCTGCGTTCGACAAAAATGATTTCGGTGAGGGATGAAGGATAATTATTTGCGGAAATGGCATCATGGATGCCTGCGATCTGGCAACTAAAGGCTTCATTTTCATCGAGGCCGAGGCGTGGACCCTGGATGGTCATTAAAACCGTTTTGATGGGTTGACCGCTTGCTTTTAGAGCGGCCATGGCATTTTTTCCATATTCTCTGATTTCCTGGTAGCCAAAATCTTCCATGGGTTCGATGCCGATAAAGACGATGGACGTGGTCTTTGTGATCGCCTGGCTTTCAGTCAGAAAAAACTTACCTACTTGTGTTGGCACTTTATCTGTGATGGGGGCACCCTTCCGGAGGAATTCCAGTTCGACAATCTTCTCCAGGCCGTAGCTGGTCTTGCCGTATTTGACTACGAGTACATCAGCAGGGACGTCGAATGCTTCGCCGTGGAATACGGATACTTTGATACCTGACATAGAAATAAAATGAGCGATAATGAAATTTTCGCGTAAAAATAGGGACTTAATGCCGGCAAACGATTATTTAATTCCTCGTAATGCTTTACATAAAAATACGGAAGATCATACATAGGACCACTCCATAAAAACAAGGTAATGAATAGCCCAGGGAAGACGTCCATGGTCTATGCACCGAATTAATGCATGCTCGTGGCCTTTACCTGCATATCAATTTTCAACAAAATACATATCGATGAACCCCTTGTTTTTTGCTTCGACTTTGCCGCGGTGTGTGCACTGAAATTGATCTTTCACCAAGGCATAGGTACTACCGCTAATATTGACGGCACCGGGTTGGCCGGAGGATTCCATACGAGAAGCGATATTGACTGTATCACCCCATATGTCATAGGCGAATTTTTTAATCCCTACAATGCCAGCCACGACAGGTCCGGAATTTAATCCAATTCGAATATCGAAATATGGCTTTCCCTCGCTGATGCGTCGTTGCTTTTCAGCCTCCATAAAATTTCGGATATCGATAGCTGCATTCACGGTATCAACAGCATGCGTCTTTGTAGCCACGGGCAATCCACCGGCGCACATATAGCTATCCCCTATTGTTTTGATTTTTTCAATTCCATGCTTTGTGACGATCTCGTCGAAAGCACTGTAACAGAAATTGATTTCATTGACAAGTTCCTGGGCTGACAATTTCTCACTGAGTAAGGAAAAGTTTTTAAAATCAGTGAACAAGACTGTAACCTGTTCAAAATCCTTTGCAACTGTTGTGCCGGTCGCTTTAAGTTCTTCGGCGGTTTCTGCCGGCAGGATATTTAAAAGAAGATTTTCGCTGATGGCTTTCTCCCGCTCCACATTTAATTTTTCGTTCTTCACACGGTTACGCTGGCGGTACACCACAAGAGAAAACATCATAAAACCAAGGACCCCGGCCAGAGAAGAATTACGAATAATTCCTTGCGTTTTTAGTTTTTGCTGAAACAAGGCTTCCTTCTTCTCCTGGTTCAATTGCGTGATAGCCATTTCTTGTTTACGCTCTAATTCCTTTTGCGCGCTTAAGGCTTCCGCTTCCGCCGTCTTGCGGTCAAAATCAGTCTCGATCGCCTGTCGCTTTAATGCCTCCTCATAGGTAAGTTGTTGTTTCTCCTTTTCAGATTTGGCTGCCGCTTGTTTTTTATCATACTCATACGTCAGCGCTGAGATTTCGATTTCCTTTTGCAATGCGAGTTCTTTCTTTTCATTACTCAAACGAATAGAATCCTCTCTTTTTTCAAATTCATAGGTGAGGGTAACCTGTGTTAGTTTTTTATCCTTTTCTATAGAAAAAAGTGAATCCTTGATTTGCGAATAATCCACAAAACTGGATAATGCCTGGACATAATTACCCTGGCGTTGGGAGATGATGCTCTTTTGTTGATGTTGAAACTTGAGGTTATAGAGATCAGAAATATCTGTGAACGCCAGAATCGAGCTATCCGTATATGTCAAAGCTTCCTGCAACGCAAGTATGGTATCTCCATTAAAATATTGCTGAAGGATGGCTTCATCCCCATCTTGAACCATCCGTAAATAGACACCTCCGATAAGACCCTGAGACAATGCGTAGCTTGGGGTTTGGTTCAATGTAGTGCTCGTCTGACGAGCTTGTCTCAAATAATTGATGGCCTGGCTAAACTCCTTTCTCTGATTATAAATTCCTCCAATATTATATTGGACGTAAGCCAGGTATTCCTTGTTATCAGATTTTTCCATCATGGTTAATGCCCGCAAATAATAATCAAGGGCTTTCACATCATCTTTCAATAAATCATATACAGACCCGATATTAGACAAAGTAAGACCGATGTCATGCGTGCGGTCTGTCTTCTCCCACCATGTTAGCGCTTTTTCATAATAAAAAAGTGATTTATCATGATCTCCCAGGGCTTCATATGCTGTAGCCATACGGGAATTGACTCGTGCAATTTCAACTGGATTGTCAATCTTTTCCTGTAACCGCAGTGCTGCAAGATGAGATTCGATGGCGCGTGGATAGTTTCCGGTTGCGTAATATGTGCTTCCGATGTTTGACAAGGCAAAAGCGATCAACGCGTTGTCTTTGTCCTCTTCACCCATCCTCAGAAGCTGTAGATAAATTTCCCTCTCATGATCATGGTCAAAGAGTTTACCATACATGTTGGCCACATTCTTGTTGACGGTAATCAGGGAAGGCCTAAGCCTGGTTTCCTGAAACATGGGTAACCCCAACAAATAATAGTCAAGGGCTCTCTGGTAGTCATTTTTATACTCATGGACAAGCCCCAGTCCAATGTAATTTCGTCGCAAATTGGCTTTGTCGCCAAGGGCTTTACCAATCTCTGTTGATTTTTCGAGGTACTCCTGGGTCTTGAGATAATCTCTTTTTGTAAAAAAACAGAAGCCAATTTTATTGTAGGCAGAACCGATCCCCAACCTATAGTTTAATCTTTCGGCCAGGGCGAGTGCTTGTTCCCCGTAGATCATACCTTCATCAGGCTGGGTTCTGTAATATTTATCACTCAGGGTATTGAGTAGCCTGACCTTGTTCGTATCTTCTATGGCACGGGGCAATTCGGCCAACAGGGAATCGATGTAGGCTTGTCCCTGAAGTTGAGCGTCAATGGCAGGACATAAGCATGGGAATGCAAAGCAGAGGAGGAGCAGTCTTTTCATTTCTTTTCTGGGCTACCCACGCAATATACCCATTTAAAATGTGTCACTCTTACGGCTCAAGTCTTCTCGCACAGGATTAGAATATTGTTGAAACTGTAACTAATGGATTGACATGTAGCACATGAAAAATCGAATCTTAAAAAATCTTAACCGATCTTATGCTTCGACACTTCGACATTTCAACGCCTTTCGCTAGTCCTTGTGCAGCTCAGTGCGGCGCCCGTTCACACGTCCTTGTGCAGGCTCAGCAACCGAATCTGCGTTCCCGCGTCCTGTGAACAGATAAATTCTGTTCTAAAGATTTCTAAAAAAGAACTCATTGAGAGTCTTAAATTTATATGTCAAATAAACCAAAACGTATGAACCCGAATAAAGCACTATGGGAAAAAGGTGACTTTACCCGTATCGCAGACACCATGAGAGAAAGTGGCGAACAATTAGTAGCCTCACTTGGCATCACCCCCGATATGAAAATCCTTGACCTGGGATGTGGCGATGGTACTACCGCGATTCCCGAAGCCATGCTGGGAGCCGAAGTTACTGGTATTGATATTGCTCAAAATCTTGTTGATGCGGGCAACCGAAGGGCACAGGCAGAGGGTCTTTCAAATATTACGTTTCAGGAAGGTGACGCTATGGAATTAAAAGATGTGGAGGACAAGACGTTTGATTTAGTGGTTAGCATCTTTGGCGCCATGTTTGCGCCCAGGCCATTCGATGCAGCTTCAGAAATGGTTCGAGTGGCAAAACCAGGTGGCAGGATTGTCATGGGCAACTGGATCCCGGGTGATCCTACGCTAGTAGCGCAGATACTCAGGATTAGTTCTGCCTATACGCCTCCACCACCGGAAGGATTTATCAGCCCGATGACATGGGGCTTAGAAGATCACGTGATCGAGCGTTTTGGCAAAGCAGGAATTCCAAAAGAAAATATTTCTTTTAGCAGGGAGACATTCACATTTAATGCCCCCTATTCACCCGCAGAATTTGTGGATAACTTTAGGAAGTATTATGGCCCTACGATGAATGCATTTGTTGCCGCTGAGAAAGATGGAAAGAGTGAAGAGCTGCGCCAGGAACTGGAGACATTATTCACAAATCAAAATACAAGTAGCTGCTCAGAAAGGACCTCTATACCGGCTACGTATTTAAAGGTGACAGTGTTGAGATAAAAGTTAAAAGTTAAAAGTTAAAAGTTAAAAGATAAAAGATAATCGGCGGTTGCTGAGCTGTAGCACATGGATACTTATTAGCAGGTCGAAGCATCATCAGTAATCTCCAATCAGTTTAAATTTTGGATGAACTTCCTGTTTAAAAACTTGCTTACTACATTCAAGGGACCGCAGATTATTAAGATCATTTATGATTTTTTAAGATTTGGTTTCCCCTTTTCTGCAACCCCCTGTCATTTTTTTAACTTACTTTTTCTCCAGGCTATCAATACGCTTTGACAATGTATCCAAATGACTATCGTGGGCAGCGAGATGCATGTCATGTGATTTGAGATGGATCTCTCGCATCTCAAATGCAAACTTATTCTTTGGTTTGCGATCTGTTGCCTGCTGAAAATGTGGTATGGCTAATTGTCCATTTGGCAGTCCCCCCTTTTCGAAGTATCTTTTTCCCTCGAAAGGATCAGCAACCCGACTTACCAACATGTTCTCCTCCCTTAAAATTTCCTCACTTTTCATTTTTTGGCTGCTGTATGTCTCCCAGGTTTTTGGACAAAACCTTGTACCTAATCCAGGCTTTGAAGACCACAGCTCCTGCCCTGTTGGAGTTGGTGCAGAAGGTGACATGAATTGTCAGCCATGGACCAATGCCAATGATGCAACATGTGATTACTATCACGAATGCAGTGGCTCCTGGTTATCTGATGTGCCGTTAAACTATGTCGGTTGGCAAGAACCACATGGAGGTGATGCGTATGCAGGCATGTGGCTAAAAGCATTTACGGGGAGCAATCCTTATTTTGAATATCTGGAGGCACCACTCACGTCCGCATTACAAGCCGGCAAAGCCTACCATGTCGAAATGTATGTAAGTCTGCCAGGGCGCTTTTGTGGTATAGATCAGATAGGCGCATATTTTCACGATGGCGCGATCCATGCGATTGGATGGGGAGCATTCAATTTTGTACCACAGGTAGAATCGAATATTGGCTTTTTAAATGATACAGTCAACTGGATGCTGGTCGAGGGTTGTTTTATTGCTGAAGGTGGTGAAGATCATATGATCATCGGCAACTTTCATGATTTTGCAAGCACTCCCTTAGACACATTGTGTATGGCTGTCAATGATACACAGTCATATTACTTCATTGATGATGTTTCCGTTACGGAGATAATGCTTTCAGGGCTTACTGTGGAATTAGGAAATGATGTAACAGTATGCTTTCAACACACCATTGATCCGGGGATATCAGGTGTAAATTTCCTTTGGAGTGATGGATCTACCGGACCTACACTCACTGTGGATGCATCAGGCATGTATGCACTCACGATCTATGATGGATGTGTTGCTGGAACGGACTCTGTGGAAGTCACTGTCACCAATCAGCCTGGGATTAATCTCAATCCCAATTTCGCTACCATTTGCCCGGGCCAAACATTGGTAGTGTCACTGGATCCCGTTGCCGGCACCTATCTATGGCAGGATGGATCTGCTGCTTCTCATTATGTGATCTCCACAGAAGGAATCTATTCGGTGACATTTAACGATGGTTGTGATCTCACATCAGACCAGATCCTGGTGGATGTCTTACTTCCGCCATCTCCATTCTCCCTGGGGAGTGATACAATTCTATGTACAGGTAATCAAATCGAATTCAATTTTGATCCCACCCTTGGAAATTTTACCTGGCAAGATGGCACGAATGGGAATACACAACTTATTTCTACAGAAGGTACCTACAGCCTTACTATTTCAAATATGTGCGGAGTAGCTTCCGATGCATTTCAGGTGACTGAAATCGCACCTGATACATTAAACCCTGGTATTGATGAAGAGGTATTATGTAACGGGGAATTTTTGAATATCATACTTGACAGTACGCACGCAACATTTCTTTGGCAGGATGGATCCTCCTTTGCAAATTATCACATAGTCAACGCAGGACTTTATACCGTCACCATGACGCATGCATGTGGGATCAGCCATGACTCCATACTTGTGTCTACGTATTCTACACCGTCATTTGAATTAGGAGATATCATTACTGCCTGTCCTGATGATACGATCGTTCTTGCCGTGAATGGCATCATGGGAAACTACGTATGGCAGGATGGCTCTGCAGATGATTCGTTGACAGTTACTTCGCCAGGCACCTATTCGCTGGCGATTGATAATGCATGCGGATCAGATACAGATAGTGTCATAGTAGAATTTGAATCTGTCATGATGCCAACAAATCTGGGACCTGATATAAGTCTGTGTCCCGGAGAATCTATTACACTCCAAGCAGGCCTTGTGAATGCACAATATCTATGGCAGGATCTCAGTACGTCAGATACATTAGTGGTATCAACGGCAGGGATCTATCATATAACAGTTTCCAATAGTTGTTATCAGTTCACGGATACTGTTCTTGTTTCTCTTCAAAATAATCCACCGGCAATTCAGCTTCCCCCTGAACTTACATTATGTGAGGGAAGTACTGAAATTTTAAATCCTGGCGTGGCAGGTGTTACGTTTTCATGGAGCGATGGTTCACAGGATCCGACATTGACGATCACAAATCCCGGAGAATATAGCCTGACGATCGCCAATGCGTGTGGTACTGATATAGATACAATTCAAATACTGGATGGCGGTCCGCTGCCAACGGTTTCTCTTGGACCTGATACAAGTCTTTGTCCAGGCGAACAAATATTTTTAGTCCCAACATTTACGACTGTTGATACATGGTTGTGGCAGGATGGCTCAATTTCAACCGGATTTACAATTTCAGATTCAGGAATAGTTAGCGTAATTGTAGGTAATGAATGTGGACTTACGTATGATACACTTCATGTTGGTCTGCTTGAGGCCTTACCTGCATTAGATTTGGGCACAGATACATTTCTTTGTCCGGGTGAATCGTTGACCTTGTCAATATCGGAGCAAAATGTAAATATTCTGTGGAGTGATGGAAGTACGGGTTCTGAACTTACGCTTACATCTGCCGGAATTATTTCTGCATCGATACGTAATGCTTGTGGTATTTCCTTTGATACAATACGACTGGATGTAATACCCGCAATTCCGGTGCTTGATCTTGGACCTGATATTCCGTTGTGCCCTGCGGAACAAATAATCCTTGATCCCGGAATGGTTGGTGTTGCCTATTTATGGCAGGATGGATCTGTAAGTGGGACCTATCTCGCAGATCATGCCCAGGAAATCATTTTGAGCATTTCCAATCCATGTGGCACATCGACTGATACACTTGAGATCATTCTCAATACCCATGGACCGGAAGTAGAGTTGGGTCCTGATATCCGTGCGTGTGAAGGAAATACCGTTACCATTGAAACCCATATGGCCGGTGTGGAATACGTATGGCAGGACGGAAGTACTGATGCGACGTTTACCACCTCCGTTTCCGGTAACTTTTTCGTTCAGGTGACGAATCAATGTGGAGTTGATATTGACACCATTGGGGTTGATATACATGGTACTGAACCTCAGCCTTCGCTGGGACCAGATACGATCATATGTGAAGGAACAACATTGACTTTTATTTCAAATGCGGATGCAGAAACCACTTTGCATTGGCAGGATGGAACAACCCTACCTACACTTGTAGTAACAACTGAAGGCGAATATATTCTCACAGAATCAAATTTCTGTGGCGCACATGCCGATTCGATTTTTATTTCGTTTCAGCCACTCCCTGCAGCGGTTGATCTGGGGCAGGATACGATCCTATGTAGTGGCGAAACTTTGCTGCTTACAGCGCCGGGTACGACCGATCAGATTAGCTGGCATGATGGAAGCACAGGGACAAGTTTATTACTTGGTCAGGCAGGAACCTATTCTTTAACAATAAGTAATGAATGTGGAATCAATACGGACGAACTCGTGGTGGCTTATGATGATAGGTTGATCGAGTTTCCTGTTGACAATCTTATTCCACTATGTCCGGGAGAAAGTGTGGAAATTGATGTAATACAGGAATTTGCAGCTACATACATTTGGAGCACAGGTGATGCAAATGCTGCCATAGAAATTATCACACCGGGTGAATACGCAGTAACTGTACAAGCTAAATGCCAGGAAGCAAGTCATGAGTTTATAATTATTCCGGGGATGGAATGTCATCCGGTGAATGAATTTTTTGTGCCCAATATATTTTCACCCAATCATGATCAGATCAATGACATCTTCGGCATCTCAACCAATTCTAAACTGGAAATTTTTTCCATGTCTGGTTTTATCTATGATCGTTGGGGCAACCTGATCTTTTCATCACAGGAAATTCCGTTTACATGGAATGGCCGATATGGCAATGACGAATTGTTACCTGGCATTTACATTTATGCAATTGAATTTGCGTATGAATTACAGGGTAAAACAATTCATGAGAAGCTGAAAGGGAATGTCACGCTGGTGAAATAATATTTAGCTTACAACCGGAAATGAATGAATTGAAAACGAAGGGACCGTTTAGCCGGCTCCAGCAGATGTAAACGAGGGCAAAAACGAGGGCAAGGGTTATTTCATTTCAATTGAGATCTTTCTATCCATGCGTATCTATCGCATCCCACTCCATCAACCGATACGTCACCCATTCCAGTGCATGATTTCGTTCCGCGAGGACGGCCGGATGCAAATCTCCTGACTTTACCTGCCGTGATGTTCTTTGTTTGACAACCCCATGGAGTTGGGTAATCATGTCCCTCACTTCGATGATTTCAGATGGTTCCCTTACAGAGGCAGATCGAATAAAAATATCGGGATCTTCCAGGAAAGAAGGTATGCGGTTTAAAACTTCATCAATCTTGATTTCCTTTATCGGAAGGCCAGGGTCATCGACGAGATTAATGATCCACAACAATATCCAGATGGATTCGAGTCGCCAGGAGATCAGTGCTTTTTCTTCACCGGATAATGATTTTTGAAAAAACACTTTCTCTTTGGCTGAACATTGATCCCACAAGTTGTGCGAATGTAAAAATTCAACTACAACCGGCGCGTCATCCTGTTCAATGGCCGCATAACATAAGTTTGAAAGAATAATGATGCGTGTAGCAATATCCGCAGAGGATTTTAATTCTATTTTATTCGAAAGATCTGAATTAGCCATAACTTTCACAAGATAGGGGTATATCCAAACTGCTCGCAAGAACGAAGATTTTTTGTTGAGCCTCCATCTTCCTGTCCACAGATCAATTGAATTCAATCTGCGAAAATTCGTTTTTAAATAATTTCTGCGTAATCTGTCTAAAAATAAATTCACGCCCTAACACAGGACATTCAATATCGAGGCTTTATGAAACCACCGGATTCAATCGTCAATCTTCTTACTCTCTTACCTTCTTACTCTTATACTCTCATACACTCTTACTTTCTTACGCTCTTACTGGCCTAAACATCCTGATAGTTCCGGTGTTTCATTAATGCCTATGAAACTAAAACTTTACTTGTCTGTCTGCCTTCTATTCCTTCTCCTGATAATGTCAGTAAAGGCTCAACCTGTGGCCTTGGTATATCAAAGTGATTTGTTAACTCCTGTTACAGGATTTGCAGACTATGCAGACTGTGTCGTCGATATGAACGGCGACATGCTTGATGATGTGGTGCGTGTGGCAGGGAAAGGAATTTATATCGATTATCAGCAACCTGATCGGACATATCATCAGCGATTTTTTAATCTCCATCTCGCTACCCTTCCCACGTGGAGTATCTGCGCTGGTGACCTCGATAATAATGGATTCAATGATCTCCTGCTGGCAAGCATTACCTCTGTATCATTTGTGTCTGCCGACGATGCAGGATCTTCTTACAAAGAACAACTCATGCCAGTACAGATTGCCAGCCAGAGATCAACTATTGCTGATATCAATCGTGATGGTTGGCTGGATGCATTCGTGTGTAATGATACTACCCAGTCATTTCCCTTCCGGAATGATGGGACCGGCCTCATGTCTCCTGATACCAATCTTATCAAAACATCTCCCCGGCCCGGCGCGTATTCAGCGATCTGGACGGATTATGATAATGATACAGACATTGATCTCTATATCACCAAATGCAAAGCCGGTGCACCACCGGGTGATCCCGACAGGATCAATTTGTTGTATCGTAACAATGGAAATGGAACGTTCACGGAAACAGCCGCTACGGCGGGATTGGATGACAATGCACAATCCTGGTGCACTTCATTTGAAGATTTTGATAATGATGGCGACATGGATGCCTTTATCATCAATCATGATTTTCAAAACAGGTTGTTTCGCAATAATGGCGATGGAACATTTACAGATGTGATTTCTACATCAGGTATTGATGCATTTGATCTCGGTGCATTTGAAAATTCAACAGGGGATTTTAATAACGATGGCTACATCGATATTTTTTCTGATCTCCAGCAGGCGCTTTACCTGGGGAATGGTGATCTCACGTTTACGGGTCAGTCATTGCCGGTGACACCCGGGGCTATCGCTGACCTCAATCAGGATGGTTTTCTGGATGTAGTCCATCAGAGTGACGTATTCATCAACCAGGGCAACGATCATCACTGGATTAAACTGGTCCCACACGGACTGGTGAGTAATCGAAATGGTATTGGGGCACGCGTTGAACTGTATGGCACCTGGGGAAAACAAATACGTGAAGTGCGGTCAGGCCAGAGTTATAGTCCCATGAGTTCGTTAGCAGTACATTTTGGCATAGGTGAGGTTACAAGGATTGATTCAGTTGTGATCAAATGGCCGTCAGGTATTCGGACAAAACTTGATACACCGCAGGTGGATACAACCTATTTGTTACCTGAAGCAGCGTGCGTACTTGATGGAACTGAAATATCAATTGCAGGGGATACAAATCTTTGTCCGGGAGACACCCTGATGCTGACAGCTCCTTTTGGTTTTCTTACCTATCGATGGTCGGGTGGAGAAACTACACAATCCATCATGGTATCAGGAGAAGGATTGTATAGTGTTGTTGTAAGTGACAGTAATGGCTGTGTCTCGTTAACCAATTCCATACGCGTACATGTACCCCATGAACAACAACCAACCATTTCAGCCAGCACCAGCAATCACCTTTGCGCAGGTGAAACCATTTTTTTGACATCTTCTCCCGGGGTAAATTATTTGTGGGCTGATGGATCGATGGAACAAAGTATTGCTGTTACGGAGTCAGGAACGTATACTGTTGCAGTGGATGGTGTTTGTAATGAATCGCAAATTGTGTCAGAACCGTACGATGTTGTTTTTCTGGAAGCACCTATTCCTGTATTTGTATCAATGGACCAGACACCTGGTGATTCTATCCTACTCGTTGTTGAAGGAACTCACATTGAATGGTATGATGAATTATCCGGTGGGACGTTACTTGACACAGGAAATATTTTACATCGGCCCGATGTGAATCAAACTAAAACATATTATGCTGAATCACACAGCATCTATCCTGAACAAACATATTCCGGTGGGAAGCCTGATACAACTGGGCCAGGTGGCCTGCCAGATCAGACAGGATATTTACTTTTTGAAATCTGGGAACCAGTAACTCTCCTGTCAGTAGATGTCTATGTACCCGAAGGTGCACCTGCAGGTACACGCTTCATTCAATTATTTGAAGGTGCCACGTTGATCAACTTTGTGCAAGTTGTCGTTCAACCCGGTTTGAATACAGTTACCTTAAATTTCGAGATTCCTATAGGCAGGTACTCCTTACGAAGTCCGCAGGGTAATTTATTCCGAAACAGGGGAGAATTATCGTATCCCTATTTTCTTGGCCAGGCGGGTCAGATCACTACTTCATCATTTGGAGACGAATATTATTATTATTTCTACAACTGGCAGATCCGCACTCCAGAATATGAATGTGTTTCTCCGAGGCTCCCTGTCGAAGTTCTTGTCATCGGTCATGAGAATATTACACACCCTGCAACATGGCGTATGTTTCCAAATCCAACATCGGGTGATGTGTGGATAGAATTATCCGGAAATGAGAGCGGAAAAATTATTGTGACAAATAGCATGGGTCAGGAAGTGATGACCAAAGAATTTACTGAAGAGCATCTCCTACATGTTAGCATTCCAGGTATAAGTCATGGGATTTATCAACTGGAAATAATTACCGGAGACACTCATCAATTCCGTAGTCTGGTTATTAGACCTTAGTGGTAAAATTGATCTATTTTAACTAAAATTTTGGACCGTTTAGACCAGACAAACTTATTTTGATCAGCTTTATATC
>JBBREG010000041.1:0-17913 GCA_038203125.1 Chitinophagales bacterium | reverse complement strand
GAACGTGTCCATGGTCACCAGGACGTCTACTTTGGGAACGCCTGTTTTTTCCGCGATGGTGTTAACCAAATCTGCTTTTCTCATTACTCTGATTTATAGTCTGTTATGCCAATATTCCGGCAAATCGGGAGGGCAAAGTTCGATAATTACTTTCGATAAAATATCATGGGGTTACATATTTTTATTTTGCTTATGCGAATGTAAGTGGTTGGTAATGAGGCAAAGGGTGAGGGGAAGGCTAAGGCTAAGGCATAGGCATAGGCTGAGGCGAAGGCAAGACAAAGGCGGAGATTTAAATGAAGGACAAGAGAGGACATTATGGAGGGGTAGTGGTAGCGAGTGTGGAGCCCGAAGATAGCCAGAGATTAGATCTTACAAACAGTACCTGATTTTATCATGGTACGTCCGGACATGATTTTATAGTAATAAACGCCACTCCCAATTGATTCCATATCAAGTGATGTATGGTGTCCGGTAAGAAATGACTTCATCACAGGTTGTCCCAGGATTGTAAAGAGCTCAAACGTAAGGTCTCCGCGTGAAGGTAAATTTTTGATCTGAAGTATATTGTGCAACGGGTTGGGGAAAACATCAATGGTTGCATTAGTTTCTGATGACGTTGTGGTAATAGAATCTTCAACTATAATATTTCGACAAAATGTATGGGAGCCGTACGAATTACTCACAGTTAGACATGCTTCATATTCCCCTGGAATGACATAGATAATTTTTCCTGGATCTTTTAACGTGGAAGTTTGTCCATTACCGAAATCCCACTCAAATGTTTCAGGATTGAAATAGGAGAGATTTGTAAACGATATATTGGGTTGTTGCAAACTATCAGGATAGTATCTGAAATCAGCAATTGGAGAATTATTAATTGTTAATGTGTCACATGAGCTTCCATCTTCAGGGCCTAAACGGAAGTATGGAAAATTGACTGAGCCAATAAAAATATGTACAGGTAGCTCAATACCATGCTGAACAAAATTGCATTCCTTTCCTCTCTTATTGGGAGAGTGTATCACGTGCATAGATTTTACACCGTTGGTAGAAAACATGTAGATCTTTCCGTCAGGTGCCAACATCATTTGATAAAAATTCGTCGGAAATGGATTGAAGTAATGATCAAAAGTGTCAATCAATATTTGAGAAGCAAAAATATCACTTGCGAATAAATCGTATTGGTGAAGTGTAAACACATTGGATACATACAAGTATTGAGAGTTTACAGAGACCCCTGCGCCTCCGCCAAAAAGGACCGGATCAGCAAGAGGTCCTGATTCGATCACGTTCGACAACTGCCCTGAGCATCTGTCAAAATCAAAAATGTCTATCCCTTTCCAGGGATTATGTCGGATGTATTTAGTTCCATCAGGAGAGAATACTGCCTGGCTTGCCCATTCGCGAGGACCCCATCCTGTACCTAAATATGTAGTATCAATTATTGAAATTCCTGTTGGGTCAAATAATAATGTGAAAAAACCATTTGTCTCTGCCTCAGGAATGATTATCCACCAATCTCTACCATTGGCATGTCTTGTAGCTGTCACTAACGCTGATGCTCCTGGACTTAATAAGTGAATATTTTTCTCAATAACAACGCCATTCGGATTTTCTGGATTGGTTTCAAATATTGAACTTAGTACATCATATTCTGAATAATCTTCCCGAATTCTCATATGAACAAGTAAGTACTTATTAGAATCATTGGGCCATGGCAAGAGAAGTTTATTCTGTGTTCCTGGATAGCCTAGGCCACAATGCCCATTCCATACGTACCCATAGTTAATACTGTCCCCATTGGACATTATTCTAAGTGTGCTATCAATTAAAACGCATCCATTGGAGTATCCAATAAATTTACCATTTTTAGTTGAAATAATAGCAGCTTGTGCAGATCCATAATAGATATCAAAAAAATGTGGAGAGGCAATGTTTTCGCTGAAATTTAACATTACCCCTCCAGAAAAATTATCAGGATTATTTGGTGGGTATCCCAATATCCAATTGTAATCATGTTGAATTTGAGCTAGGCAGCTTAATTTTGCGATCAACACAATTATTAATATAAAGAGATACCTTTTTATCATTTAAATGAATTTGCAAATCCTGATTTAAGCGTTTTATTAGCTTGATCATAAATTGTCCAAGGATATACTCCTGCGCCAAAAATTGACAAAGCCTCACGAGAATTGTTAAAAGTACTAACATTGCCGCTAAAAATCAAGCGACCTGAAACATCATAGATTTTCAATTGGAACTCGCTATTAGTTGGATCGCTAACAATATCATTCAGACCAACAGTGGATCTATAAGTTTGATGCGCATTAGATATGTGTGAACTTCGAACCTGAGACTTCTCCTGTGAAAATTCTGGCATTAAATAGCCTCCGCATAATTGGAATAATGCATAGGCGGTTATATTTGCGAAGGAGCTATCAGTGTCATCGTCAGCAATTTCTTGTAAATCTACGTAATCAGAATTCTGTAGTCCGCCGTCTTGAATGGCTTTAATGTACAAAGTGTAAATCTGTTTGTAATACCCATCAAAACTAGCCCTCGGAGAAATTGCAGAAAGGCTATCTAGGATTACATCTAAATCTGCAAATAAAGTAGTTAATCGGCTACTTCGAATTGTCTTTTGATCATCAATTATATCATGACAATCTTCTAATATTGCTAACATTGAGTCCAAACCAATACCGAGTGTAAAGGTGACAGAATCTATATTAGCATAATTATAAGCATCATAACTGGAATATCGAGAATATGTATTGGATAAATTAGAAAGCAAGGCGTCTAGATCTGACTCATCTGTTAAATTCATGCTTAAGGCATCTTTCATTGCCTTCTCAATTTTGGCTATTTTAAATTCTGACTGGGAGCTTCTAGAAGTTAAATAAGAACTGTACGTACTATTCATTGTCGCATCATCAAGAATCATTCCAATCAAGTTTTTTTCTTGATAGAATCTAATAGGTTCAGGCTGATTTGTAAAGTATGAATTGCCAAGAATTGCCATAGAGTCATTCCAAGTTATATGTACATTTCTAATATCAGAGCATAAGGTATTTTCTATGTCCTCTGGTATAAACCAACCCATTGTTACATCACTAGGGTTGATAGAAGGATCAGAAGCTTCAGCAGTTTTAATAAAATACAATGAGCTTCCTATGTCAGCAGTACTTAAAAATCTGGCAGCATCAGTATAACTAGTGAGATCTAGCCATTTGTTTCTTGTAGCGTATTGATTTCCGATTATCCCCTTTTGAGCGTGATCATGAACATCAAATCCATATCTATGAGTTTTTATATTGTTTTGAGAAATAAAACTATTGTCACATGATCCGCTAAATATGAGACCATAATCCAAATCCGAAGTAGTGTTATAACAATAAGTAGCTCCTCTGATATTTTGTGCATAAATTCCAGAAGTTAAATAATTTTAGCAGTGTGTGTTAAAATGCAAACTTTAACAAAAGATTAACTATTGGCGACGAATGCAGCAAATTTTAATTTTTAAATGAAAAGAAGTATTATATTTTACAAACGACCAAACGTCTCCCTTGAGAGTGCTCGTTAGGATAAATTCCAAAATTTAAGATCATTAACCGAATTGAAGGCTCTGTTGCTATCATGTTTCACTTTCATTATTCTTCTACTATGTGTTTCTGAAATACACCTGATCTTGGCCTTTACTCTTTTAAAATTCCTTAAAGGGAATCTTATCATTTAAATCCAGATTTTTTGAGTTTATGCCTGCAACATGTTAAGTTTCCTTTGACCTTGCCATAACCTTCCCCTCAGCCTAGGTTAAATGTGTCCTAGCCTCATCCTTTTCCTCATCCTCCGCCTCCCCCTAAAACTTTCCTCAGCCTCCGCCTTAGCCTCCGCCTTAATAATTTATCTTCGCCCCATGATTCAATCCATGACAGGCTACGGCAGGGGAAGTGCTGATTATAACGACATGAAAGTCCTCTCCGAAATCCGTTCCCTCAACAGTAAGATAACGGACCTCCGGATCAAATTACCGGTCAGCCTGGGCGAAAAGGATATCGAACTGCGCAACCACGTCCTGGCCCGGACCCAACGCGGAAAACTAGAAATGACGATCTCCTTCGAAGGGGATCTCGCCATGGATGATCTCGATTATGATCGAGCCCTCATACGCAAACACTTCAACCAACTCTCTGAAATTGCCTCCAGCCTCGGCGTAGGCGCAGACCAGATTCTGCACGAAGTCCTGAAATTGCCCAATATCCTCAAATCAGGTTCCACCGCACAGATCGACAGCACACTCTGGACTGCCATCATGGATGCTGTCAATGAATCCATTGATAACCTGATTAAATTTCGCGAACATGAGGGCATGAGCCAGTATAATGACCTGCTCCAATCATCTACCGCCATCCACGATATGTGCACCAGCATCGAGGCTTTTGATAAAGAACGCCTGGCACACGTCCGCACCCGGATGAAACAAAAGCTGGATGAATACCTCAATGGCGACCAGGTGGATACAAATAGGTTCGAACAGGAATTGATCTATTTCCTGGACAGACTGGATATCAATGAAGAAAAAGTCAGGCTGCAACAGCACTGCACTTTCTTTTTACAGACTCTCTCCGGTAATATGGAGATGAAATCAAAACAATTAAATTTCATCGCCCAGGAATTAGGACGAGAAATAAATACGCTTGGCGCTAAAGCCCAATGGAGCCCGTTGCAGCACCTCGTCGTTAATATGAAAAACGAGCTGGAAAAGATTAAAGAACAATTGGCAAATATTGTATGACCTTGCCCGGCAGGCTTATTGTATTCACAGCACCCAGCGGCTCAGGAAAAACGACCATTGTCAAACATATCCTTTCCCGCTTTCCTTCCGCCTGCTTTTCAGTGTCCGCTACCACTCGCGCCAAACGTCCGCATGAAGTTCATGGTAAGGATTATTACTACCTGTCTATAGAAACCTTCAAATCCTGGATCGCCATGGATGCATTTGTGGAATGGGAAGAAGTATACAAAGGCCAATACTACGGTACATTGAAATCAGAAATTGAGCGAATTACCGCTGCAGGGCACCACGTCGTCTTTGATGTGGATGTACAGGGCGCCATGGATATCAAACATCTGTATCCGGAAGAAACGATGACAGTGTTTATCAAAGTCCCTTCACTGGACATTCTCGAACAACGATTACGAAGAAGAGGTGTTGATAATGAAGAAAGCCTGAAAAAACGTCTGGATAAAGCTGCCTATGAACTCACCTTCGAACCGCGTTTTGATGAGGTCCTGATCAATGATGAACTTGGAGATACGTTGTTACAAGCCGAGCATATTGTTCAAAACTTCCTAAATTAGTCACATGCAAGCGATGACAACCAATGGGGTACGGATCGGGGTGGAAAGCAATTTTCAGCCAGGTCACTCATTTCCACATCGCAACCAATACCTGCATGTATACACGATTCACATCCAAAACTACAATGACTTCTCTGTCCAACTGATCTCCCGTCACTGGGATATCACAGAAGCCGACGGCTCAAAAAAGGTGGTCGATGGCGCCGGTGTCGTCGGAGAACAACCTCTTCTTGAAACCGGCGGTATTCATTCGTACAGCAGCTTTTGCGTCCTCGCTTTTCCCATCGGACGTATGTCAGGTTATTACACCATGGTCCGCATGGATACGGGCGAGCAATTCAATGTTGATATCCCCTCGTTTCAGTTGATCATGCCGGATACGCTGAATTGAGTGAAGAATTACGAGTGACTAGCGACGAGCAGTAAGTAACGAATTACGATAAGTATTTTTTGATGCCAGATTAAAGGACACCAGATATCAGACTCATTACGCATAATTAAACTACTTTCTCACATTCCTTGCCCTGAGCTGCACATGGATGCGTGCGAGGTGTCGAAGGGTCACGCTCTCACGTTGAATTGAGCGACGAATTACGAGTGACTAGCGACGAACAATAAGTAACGAATTACGATAAGCATTTTTTGATGCCAGATTAAAGGACACCAGATATCAGACTCATTACGCATAATTAAACTACTTTCTCACATTCCCTGCCCTGAGCTGCACATGGATGCATGCGAGGTGTCGAAGGGTCACGCTCTCTCACTTATGGACAAACTCATTGTTGTAAATACGATCACCATAGACGCTCCGGCATCCAAAGTCTGGAACGCACTTGTCAACCCAGCAGAGACGAAAAAATATATGTTTGGCTGCGAGACCGTCTCTGATTGGAATGTCGGAAGTACATTATTGTGGAGAGGTGAATACGAAGGTCAGGACATGATCTTTGTAAAAGGAAATATTGTAGACATCCAACCTGAAAAATTATTGTCCTATACGGTCATTGATCCCAACAATACTGAGCTGGCGGATATCCCTGAAAATTATCTGACGGTGACGTACGAATTGAAAGAAGAAAATGGTGAAACACAACTGACTATTACTCAAGGAGATTATGCTACAGTCGGCAATGGCAAGCAGCGGTATGAGGATACAGTGGAAAGTGGTGGCTGGCAATCCATCCTGGACCGGATCAAGGAACTGGTTGAGACCGGGGAAATCATTCCTGAGGGATGATTTTGGATTAAAGGAAGGAAGAAAGGAAGAAAGTCGAAGCGCAGCGGATACTTCGACAAGCTCAGCACGAGGATCCCGCCATTTCTTCAGAAATGCTGCGGGAGAAGAAAGAAGAATACCAAATCGGTTCACGAATCACGATTCAACGAATCACGAATCACGATTCTTGGTTCAAGAATCACGATTCACGCATAAAAAGAAAAGCCTTTTCTCTTTCGAGTCAAGGCTTTTTTATTTGGAATTATAATCGAGATGCTTAGATAACGGCAGCAACTCCGAAGAGCTCTGATTGCAGCATGTACTTGCCGGGTGATTCATGTGAAAGTAGCCAGCGCTTCATATCCAATCCGTATGCATACCCGGTAAGACTCCCATCTTTACCGATCACACGGTGGCAAGGGATGACGATCGGTAGTGGATTCATTCCATTCGCATGACCCACTGCACGAAATGCATTGGGATGATCAAGGACCTCAGCCACGTCAGCATACGTTCGGGTGCGTCCGTAGGGGATGAGCTTCACCATCTTCCATACTTCCTGATGGAAAGAAGGTGCATCACCAAAATCAAACCTGAGGTCAAACTCTTTACGCGAACCATCAAAATATTCTGTCAGTTGCCTGGCGCATTCAGTAAGGCAGTCCGGGATGTCAGTTACATCATCAAGCGTATCCTTTTCCCAAAAACTGATACGGCTCAGGCCGTGGTCAGTGCATTCGAGACGGATCTTACCAAGAGGCGAGGAGATAATGGCGTGATAAGTCATGTATGTGTAAATGGAAAGTAAACCGATGTAAATATAGGAAAAATTATAATGTTTGTGATTTCATAGGGTTATATCTTATGCGCTTATAAGGTTATTGGCTTATGAGGTTATTTGGTTATGAGGTTGTTTGCTTATAAGGTTATAAGGTTATTTGGTTATGAGGTTATTTGGTTATGAGGTTATTTGGTTATGAGGTTATTTGCTTACAAGGTTGTTTGCTTATAAGGTTATTTGGTTATAAGGTTATTTGGTTATGAGGTTATTTGGTTATGAGGTTATTTGCTTATAAGGTTATAAGGTTATTTGGTTATGAGGTTGTTTGCTTACAAGGTTGTTTGCTTATGAGGTTGTTTGCTTATGAGGTTGTTTGCTTACAAGGTTGTTTGCTTATAAGGTTATTTGGTTATGAGGTTATTTGCTTACAAGGTTGTTTGCTTATGAGGGTTATTTGCTTATGCGGTTGTTTGCTTATGCGGTTGTTGCTTATGAGGTTGTTTGTTTATGAGGTTGTTTGCTTACAAGGTTATTGGCGTATCAGGATATCGCTTATTGGTTTTTAAGTAATGAATCCATTTGCGTATGATTTCATAACCCTCATAACCCTATAAGCTGCATAACCTTATAACCCTCATAGCTCAATAACCCAATAACCCAATAACCCTAAAAGCTGCATAACCCCAAAAACCGCATAAGCTGCATAACCTTATAACCCAATAACCGGATAACCCTGATAACCCAATAACCTCATAACCCCATAAGCTGCAATAACCCCCAACCTGATAACTCCAGAGTATCCTTACCTTTGCCGACGGTTTACAATCAGCCAAATGAAATTCATCCTCGTACTCGTCGGCGTCTATCTCTTCTACAGGTTTTTTCTGCAGAGACCTGTATTGCTACGCAGGCCGCAGGAACCCGATCTCTTCATCGATCATGAAGAGGTAAAAAGCGAACATGGAAAAAATAAGTGACCTGATCCTGTACAAGGATCATCACCTCATCGCCATCAACAAGCCAGCCGGTCTGGCGACACAGAAAGATAAGTCCGGAGAGATCAATGCTCACCAGCTCATAATGGCCTATGCGCACAGGGACATTTATGTCGTGCATCGGCTTGATCAGCGCGTGAGTGGTGTTCTGATGTTCACGAAAACAAAAAATGCCGCTGCAGAACTGGCACGTCAATGGAAAGAAAATTTTGTTGTGAAAATCTATTACGCAGTTGTGCCCATAGCTGATATACCCAAAGAGGCTACATTAAAACATTATCTCACCTACGACCACAAGAATAATATCACCACCAGTCACATTGAACCTCTGGAGAAATCTGACGAAAGTATCCTCGAGTATATAGTGATTCAGCAGCTTGATAATTTTATGGTCCTCGAGATCAAATTACTTACCGGCCGCAAACATCAGATCCGTTCCCAATTATCAACCATTGGAATACCTATCAAAGGCGATATCAAATACGGTTCAAAGCGTACAAACGAATACAACGCCATCGACCTGCACGCGTATTCGATTTCGTTCCTGCATCCTACGAGCGCTAAGCCGTTTACAGTCACAGCACCTTTTCCTGAAGAAGGACTTTGGAAACATGTAGTGAGACTGTGAGACCGTGAGATCGTGAGACCGTGAGACTGTGAGATCGTGAGAGAGATCATACTTGCGAACAATGTGTCTTTGCGTGACAAGTGTAAGATCGTAAGAAAGTAAGAGCGTAAGCCAGGTAAGAAAATATCTCTGCGGCCTTTGCGTCTTTGCGCGATATTTTCTTTGCGGCCTTTGCGTCTTTGCGCGACCTTCCACCTTGCTCCCAGCTCTTTGCCCTACCTTTACCCTATGAATAAAAATCCTTCTCCTACACATACCGACGTAAGTACCCTGGGTGAATTTGGGCTCATTGACCGCATTAGTTCGCTGACACGTCTCACGCGCAAGGATACTTTAAAAGGAATCGGAGATGATGCTGCAGTTCTTGACTATGGCGGTGATCCGGTTATTGTCACAACAGACCTGCTTATCGAGGGCATCCACTTTGACCTGATGTATCATCCGTTGCGTCATCTCGGGTATAAAGCGATCATCGTCAATCTTTCTGATATCTGTGCGATGAATGCCATCCCTAGGCACGTCACTGTGTCCATCGCCATCAGCAATCGTTTTTCAGTAGAAGCTGTTGATGAATTATATGAAGGTATCCGTATAGCATGTGAAGCATATGATGTGGATTTGGTTGGAGGTGATACCACTTCCTCTCCAAAAGGTCTTACGATCTCAGTCACCGCAATAGGTAGTGTTCCGGCAGATCGCATCACATACAGAAGTGGCGCAAAACCCGGTGATATCCTCTGTGTAACAGGTGACTTAGGTGCAGCATATCTGGGCCTTCAAATTCTTGAGAGAGAAAAACAGGTTTTCCTTGCAACACCCGATATGCAACCACAACTCTCCGATAAAAAATATATCGTCGGCCGACAACTGAAACCTGAAGCTCGTCTCGAAGCCGTGAAGTATTTTAATAAAATGGGATTGATCCCGACCGCCATGATCGATATATCAGATGGCCTCGCATCCGATCTCATGCACATCTGCAAGGCTTCAGGTACTGGTGCCTTTATCGAAGAAGCTCAGGTTCCCATCCATGATGAGGCACGTGCACAAGCCATGGAATTTCGCCTCGACCCCATCACCTGTGCACTGAATGGAGGAGAAGATTATGAATTGCTTTTCACCGTATCGCTCAATGATCTCCAAAAAGTACGGTTCATGGAAAGTGTCTACATCATCGGCGAGATTGTCCCCATAGAAGACGGCATCACGCTGCACACCAGCGGTGGACAAATCCATCCGGTCACGGCACAAGGGTGGACGCATTTTTAGAGCGTGAGAGCATGAGAACCGTGAGAGCATGAGTAGCGTGAGAAGCGTGAGTAGCGTGAGAGACGTGAGAACCGTGAGAGCGTGAGTAGCGTGAGAGTAAGCGCAAAAACTCTGTGAATTCCGAACTGTTGAAGTACGACATCAATTTATTGTAACGATTCGGGACATGCAAAATCAAAACGGATTTCGACGATATCCTCAGGCTGAAAAGGCCATCGTTGTTGAATGATATTATATTCATATTTTTATAATATTATTTCAAAACGAAAAACGTAAAGTGGAATTAGGCCTTTCAATTAATATGATCCCGAGTTTATCCCGCACAAAAAATCTCTTACAATTCAAATTTGAATTTAATCGAAGGAACTGGGAGCCAGAAAAGATGTTTTGGTCGTAGAGACGTGATGCATCGCGTCTCTACGACCAAAACGAATGACTGAAGAACGCCGGGACCGTTTTTTGGCACCCGCCACCATAAGCGAGGGCAGTCTGAAATGTAAGCAGGAGATACTTATGATATTGTAAACCTTACATACTTAATAGTCCTGCCATTGAGCAAATGTTTCTTCTCATAATACGTCTTGTGTTCCAGCTCCGGATATGCGACCGGGTGATGATAGATATCTGCATTGGAATACAGAATATGACATTTTGGATCAGTACGGATCACCTCCAGCGTATACTCATATAATAGATCTGAATCGGTCTTGAGATGCACGATCCCACCAGGCTGAAGAATCTTACGGTAGCGATCTAAAAATGGTGGCGAAGTAAGACGCCTTGTTTCTTTTCCTTCAAACGGATCGGGAAAGGTGATCCAAATCTCAGCCACTTCGCCAGGTGCAAAAAACCGTTCAATAAATTCTATACGCGTTCTGAGAAAGGCCACATTATTCATTCCGGATTGCAGAGCTGTCCGTGCACCCAGCCAAATGCGGGCACCCTTAATATCCACCCCAATAAAATTTTTATCCGGATTGTCCCGACCGAGCGCAACAGTATAGTCCCCTTTCCCACAGGCCAGTTCGAGGATGAGGGTATTCGGATTGTTAAAATGATTTTGTGCCCAACGTCCCCGCAGGTCAGTACTCACCCCGTGTGCATTGGAAATAAATGATTCCATAGCCGGATCGATCTCAAAAACATTTGGAAAAGATGCCACCTCGGCAAATCGTTTCAGCTTATTTTTTCTTCCCATAGAGACCGCTAAGGTATAACTGCCGGGGAAACCGGAATTCGTAACACATTCCGTTTTTCATTGTTAGAGTTGAAGTGTGATCCTCAAACTTTAACTAAATTCTTACATTCACACCCCAACGCGCACTCATGCCCAGTAAACCCAGCAAATCCAGATATGACCAGGTCTTCGAACGGGAACTCCTTCCACATGTCAATGCATTACAGACTTTTGCCTACCACCTGACCTACAATCAGGAGGATGCCGATGACCTTGTACAGGAGACCTATATGAAGGCGTATCGCTTTATTGATAAGTACGAGGAAGGAACTAATCCAAAAGCATGGCTGTTTAAAATTCTCAAAAACGCCTATATAAATGAATATAGGAAACGGGTCAAACAGCCCATCAAAGTTGACTATGAAGAGATCACAGCGTATCATGATACGGATGATGATCGGATCTCCGGATACAGTGACCTGAGAGAAGAGATCTTCCTCAATATGATGGGAGATGAAGTGACAACGGCAATCAATAGTTTGCCGATCGACTTCAGGACAGTCATCCTCCTATGTGATATAGAAGGATTTACATACGAAGAAATCGCCAGCATCATCGATGTACCCATCGGCACGGTACGTTCAAGATTGTTCAGGGCACGGAATTTATTAAAAGAAAAGTTGACAGCCTATGCACAAAAGCTCGGCTTCACAGACTACAGGGGACAAAAACGAGCATTGCGCCAGGATCCAAAATCCGGCAGCTCAGACGAAGAAGAATAATAATTAAAAAGATTTCATAGTAAGGAATACCTTTACCCCATCCCAGGACCTGATCATTAAATTGTATTAAACCATTTATCGATGAATGACCTAGACGATAAAAAAGAATTAAACAAGCAAGTCGGGATGTACTTCGACCAGGCGCTGGATCCACAATCCAAAGATGAATTCCTCCAAAAGGTAAATTCAGACCCCTCCTACCAACAGGCCTACCAACACGAACAGGTCATACGGGACAACATCAAAAAACATATTTATCGCCCTATGGATTCTACACACTTGATCCAGGCGATAAAAAATCAGATTCGCAAACCATAACCGGTTTTCGCGAATCGTGATCCCTGAATCGTGAACCAGATTCCCGAATTCAGTTGTTCAGATGTTGATATTTTTCAATAGTCATTTTTATACTTCATTTCTAATGTACCGGATTCAAAAGGTAGTCATCATTGCATGTTTCAACCTTTTGATCCTGACACTCTGTACTGCTCAACCACTTGACATACATGTGCATGGGTATGACATGCACATCGAACTCAATTGGAATGCCATTCCAACTGCAGACAGATACGAAATCTATCGCAACGCACCGGGTCAACAGAGTTATTCCCTTCTGAAAAGTACACGTGACCTGCGCCTGCAGGACTGGACCGGAAGAGACCAGCCCCAAAGTGATACGTTTTCATATTTCATCAGGGCACTAACTGTACCAGGAAATATTCTTACTACTTCAGATACTCTCGGAGACATTGTAACAGCAATGACGGATGAAGAATATCTGGACATGGTGCAGGAATATACCTTCCGCTATTTCTGGGAATACGCACACCCGGTGAGTGGCATGGCTCGCGAGCGATTAGGGAGTAATGATATTGTTACCACAGGTGGTACAGGTTTCGGTGTCATGAGTATTTTGGTAGGGATTCATCGGGGTTATATTACAAGAGAACAGGGTGTAGACCGTCTTTTACAACTGGTCGGTTTTCTGCAATTCGCAGATCAGTTTCATGGCGTCTTTCCGCACTGGATGAACGGCACTACGGGTGAAGTATTTCCATTCAGCACATTCGATAATGGTGGTGATCTTGTAGAGACAGCTTTTTTAATGGAAGGACTATTGACCGCAAGACAATTTTTCAATCTGGACCATCCAAAAGAAGATGCCATTCGTCAAGGCATTACGTCCCTGTGGGAAGATGTCGAATGGGATTTTTATTCACGCAACAATTCGGGTGTATTGTACTGGCACTGGTCTCCTGAATATCAGTGGCAGATGAATTTTCCAATAAGAGGTTATAATGAAGCACTGATCATCTACCTGTTAGCAATTGCATCACCTACACATCCCGTACCTGCATCGTATTATCACAGCGGATGGGCAGGAGGTAATTATGAAAGTGGCCTCACCTGGTATGGACATAAATTATTTGTTGGACCTCCCTTAGGTGGTCCATTGTTTTTTGCACACTATTCATTTATGGGTTTTGATCCCAGAGACAAAAAAGATGCATATGCAAATTATTTTTTGCAAAATAGAAATCACACGCTCATCAACAGAGCCTGGTGTATTGATAACCCGCTCTTATTTGAGGGATATTCTGAAGTAAGCTGGGGCTTGACAGCCAGCGATGATCCATTCGGCTATTCAGCTCATGCACCCGGAGGTACTACAGATAATGGAACACTTACCCCTGCGGCGGCGATTCCATCAATGCCCTACACACCTGATGAAAGTATGGCCGTATTAAAACATTTTTATCAAAACTATGGTGAAGAGCTCTGGGGCGAATATGGTTTTTATGACGCCTTCAATCCGGAAGAAGACTGGTATGCGGATTCCTATCTCGCGATTGACCAGGGACCCATTATCAACATGATTGAAAATTTTCGATCAGGTCTCTTATGGTCAGCATTTATGTCCAATCCGGAGATCCAACCCGCACTTGATGCCATTGGTTTTGAAGAAGATTTAGTAAGTATTGAAGAATCCCCTGATCTTTCTGGCCAATGGAAGGTTTTTCCAACTATGAATCACGGTGTATTTTATATTGATCTCAAGGATGTAACTTCTGATAATGTATCACTTTCCTTCATAGATCTCTTCGGACGGAACGTAAAGGATCAGTTGGTGACAGAGAAATCCATAATCGAAATTGACCTTCGTCATCAGCAACTTCACGGGTGGATTTGGGTCGTCCTGCAATCCGATTCTGAGGTATTGAATACGGTTCCTGTGTGGATAAATTGATCAAGGCCGCCAACATTTCCCAACTAAATGAATAATTAATTCATCGATTTTATACCTGATGATAAGTTATAATTCATAGACAGTTCATTTACTGTTTTTTGTCTCTGGTTTAAAATTTTTTGAAGAAAAAATCCACTGAAAGAATCTCAGATTTAATTTTTAAAAGTCATGAGTCGATCAATCGGATTGCCTATTTTAGGGCTGGTATAAAATTCACATTCACATTTAAAATTTCTATATGAAAAATTTACTTCTACTATTTCTATTATCCCTTTCTTTTACCTGGGTTCAGGCCCAGACCATAGTGTATGAGGACTTCGAAGGAGGCACTCAGGATATTTCGTGGGCGGGTATCAACGGTGTCTACAACGGCGTGGTCACTAATCCTGCTCCAGATGCGATCAATGGCAGCGGATTTGTGGGATCCTACACGAACGATGCATTGTTTGACTTCAATTTTGTATTGGGTACATTATCAGCTCCGGTGGATCTGTCTCAACTGAATCTCATTAAGATGAAAGTGTGGTCTCCGATCGCACCGATCCAGGTGTTATTCAAATTTGAAGGCGGAGGCAACGCAGTGGAAATGTTTCGCGATATCAATACGGCCAACCAATGGGTTGAATTGAGTTTTGATCTCAGCGGTGGTGCTGCCTTCACAACTATGGACAAAGTATTGGTGTCATTCAATCCGTTTGTTCTCGGCAGTACTGAAACATTTTACTTCGACGATATCATTGCGCAACGTGCATTGGAAGTATACGAAACATTTGAGGGCGGCGCAGCGCTTCCATGGGTAGCACTCAATGGTGTATTCAATGGTCCGGTTGAGAATCCTGACTCGAATAGTGTCAACGGAAGCAATTGGGTTGGTCAATATGTTAAAGATACTTTTGAGTACAGCTTGTTACTTGCTGACAGAGGTACTCCTTTCGATATGAGTATCCTAAATCAATTCCATCTGCAGGTACATTCACAAGTTCCTTCCCAGGTGCTTTTGAAACTGGAAGGCCCGGGTGGTCCTGCAATTGAACTGATAAAAAATATCGGTTTGACCAATGAGTGGCAAGACTATGTATTTGATTTTTCTGCAGCAGCAGATTATACACACCTGACCAAAGTCATCCTCTTCTTCGATCCGGGAGTCAGAACAAGTGTTGACACCTATTACTTTGACAATCTTACAGCAACTGCACTGGGCGTCTGCAAAAATGTGATCAAAGATCCATTGATGATTGATGACTTTGAATGTAACCGCAACGCCACATATGTGAATGGTTGGGATAGCCTTACAGTAATCAATAATCCGGAACCTAATACAGTAAACAATTCTGCCAAAGTGGGCCGATATGCGGATCCTCTGACAGAACAATGGGCTACACTGCTCATTGATTATCACAATCCGATTGATCTCTCCACAAACAACCAGTTGACAATTAAAATCTGGTCTCCAAGAGCAGTTCCAATTTTATTTAAACTGGAAGGAGGATCCTCACCAGCCAAAGAAATTTGGGTGGAAGTTACGACTACTGGTGAATGGGTAGACTATGTGATTGATTTCAGCGATCAGTCTCTAGCGATGCATAAGAAAATTGCCATCTTCTTTAATGCCGGACAGGATCCGCAGGATGGTGATGTTTATTACATCGACAATATTGCATGGGCGCCGAAGGGAAATCTGACGATTGAAGATTTTGAATTGGGAGTGGTCTTACCGTGGGAGCCACTTGATGGACAGGCAGTATTGCATGGTTCATTTGCGCGTGTTGCCAATCCTGATCCATCAGCGCCTAACACTTCTGCATTTGTTGGAAAATATACCAAAGGAACTTCTGCATTCAGCACACTTTCTGCTGTAGCACCAGGTCTGATTGATATTTCTTCAAGACCACAATACAATCTTGATATCTATGCACCTGGTCCTGGTACAGTGATCATGCAATTAGAAAGTGTAGCAAATGGTAATAAAGAGGTAGAACGTACTATCGTTGCAGGTGGGGTATGGCAAACTGTATCATTCGACTTTTCTGAGCACCAGGCTACTACTGACTGGGTTTCTTTGAAGCTTGTCTTTAATCCTGGTGTAGCTGAAGAAGGAGCGATGTTTTTCTTTGATAACCTGACCCAGAGTGAAACTACTGTAGATCCTTGTGAAGGAGTTGATTTGGTATCTACTACGATTGATGATTTCGAATGTCAGCGTAACTATGAATATGGAGCCGGTTCGGAGTTAATATCTGTCGTTGGCAATCCACTCATTTCAGGAGAAAATCCATCAACATTAGTGGGTCTTTATGAAGATCAGCCAAATCAACCGTGGTCTGCACTTTGCATAATATTCCCTGACGTCTTTGGCTTTGAATTTAGCTCTTTCAATCAGTTTTCCTTCCAGGTCTTAGCAGAAGAAGCTGTACCTATTTTGGTCAAACTTGAAGGTGGTGCAACTAGTCCTGCTGTCGAAGTGTGGACTGCAATCACCAAACCAGGAGAGTGGGAAACTATCACTGTTGATTTTTCAGGACAGGTTGGTGCTGATCACGCACGTTTGTGCATTTTCTTTAATGGAGGTGTTGAAACAACTGAGGTTGATAATTATTACCTCGACAATATTCAATTTGCGCATGCTCCATTTACAGGTTGCATTATCAATTTTGATCAGCCAGCATTCCTGCCCACGGAATGGAATTATTTCCCGGCAGATGATTCAGGTGCATTTTCAGTAGTTGACAATCCTGATCCAAGTGGGATCAATACAAGCGAGAAAGTAGGACGTGCGGTCGAAAAAGCTTCCAGTGGACAGCCCTGGCAAGGTATGTTTACACATCTTCCTGCACCAATCGTATTTGGTGAGGATAAGATTGTAAGGATGAAAGTTTACTCCTCAAAAATCACCACGTTTACGATGAAGATTGAAAGTCCGCATACTCCGGGTGCTCCTCCATCTTCAGGGGACAATACGGTGAGCAATACACTTATCAATGAGTGGGAAGAATTGACATGGGATTTTAACCTGTCTCCTGTCCCAATTCCGGATGATGGCATGTATGACGTGATTACGCTGATATTTGACATACTTAATATTCCTGCAGAAGACGCCATCTATTATTTTGATGATGTTTCATTGTCAACAGGTGAGTGTGCAACCGTAAGCAGTAATGGACCTCCGGCACCAGGCAATCTGACGATGTCTCCGAATCCGGTTAGTGATAATCTGTTCATCGAGGAGTTAGGTAATGTATCGCGATTAGATATTTACAATCTGTATGGACAGCGTATTGGAACTACGTGGACTGGAAGTGCAAACAGTGCTTACATCAATGTCAGCGAGTTGCATCAAGGCACATATATCCTGACAGGATACAGTTCAAAAGGTGAGCTCCTGGCTCTATCACGTTTTGTTAAAATATAATTTTTCAAATTCAGGAAATCGGGGAGTGCATTGCCTCCCCG
>JBBREG010000040.1:0-17936 GCA_038203125.1 Chitinophagales bacterium | reverse complement strand
GTGATTGAGTCCGTTTGATAGGCTTTGCCATCCACTCGCATTACCGTTCCCATTGTGGACCCAGATTGTGCTTGTGGTTGTATCATACATCATCAATCCCTTTGCACTATTTGTTGAGAGTACAATCCGAGTCCCTGCGTCTCCCCTTGGAATCAGCAACCCTTTATTGACACCAGATATATCAAGACTTGCGTTGGGATGTGGAATCGCATTGATACCAACGTTTTGGGCAGATATCTGAATTAACCCAACGAACATAATACTAAGGATGACAAGGGTCTTTTGCATGGTGACATGTTTGAATAAAATCATGCACAAAATTGAGAAGGAAAAAGCCTTTCGTCAATTACACAATCGGGTAATGACTACTCGAAGTGTACGATCTTGTGTTGCAGCGCTTTGACAACAGCTTCCGTCCCGCAATTCACATGGAGCTTGTGATAGATATTTTGCAGGTGCTTTTTCACGGTATCGATCGTAATAGAACTTTTATCTGCAATCATTTTATAGGAATTACCCCGCACGAGGGATTCCAGTATTTCAATTTCACGCGATGTAAGATTGAAGGTCTGGTTCGAAATCCTGGACGTGCGGAAATGGGCAAAAACTTTCTGCGCTACAAACGGGCTCATAGGTGCGCCTCCTTCTGACAACTCCTGCAATGCCTGGATCAGCTTCAATGGCGACGTATTTTTTAATAAATATCCATCCGCACCATTACAGATACACTCAAAGATCCGGGTGTCATCATCAAAGACCGTATACATGATCACGCGGATATGTGGAAACGTATTTTTAATCAACTTCACCCCTTCGATCCCGCTCATGCCGGGCATATCAATATCCATAATGACCAGCTCCGGGGACAATCCATACATCTGGCTGACAGCATCCATGCAATGGGAGAATGCCCCCGTCACATTAAATCCGGATTCGACATTCAATAATAGCTGCAGAGACTCCCGAAGCTTCACATTATCCTCATAGATCACCAGGGTAATTGCCATAAGTCGTAAATGTAGATGATTGTATTAGCGTTGACAATTACACAATCAGGTAGGTACCAGTTAATTCACCTTCATTTTCAGAATGATTTGTGTGCCTTTACCCGGTATTGAATCCACAGAGAGTGCCGCGCCCCATTTTTCAGCCCGCTCCCGCATATTCTGGAGCCCATTACCTGATCTAACCCTGTTCTGATCAAATCCCTGTCCAAAATCCCGGATCTCCATCCGCACCATATGATGATCCACTGTGACTTTGATGATCGCATCTGAGGTCAGTGAATATTTCACGAGGTTATTCACTGCCTCTTTGAAAATGAGATAAAAGTCACGTCGCTGATCCATAGGTAATGAAATTTTTTCAGCATGCTTTGGAAAGATTAACTCAGCATTGATTTCTTTGCCTTCCAGCATATCTGCTGCATACCGTTTCATGCGAACAAATAAATTGTCAAGATCATCATAGCGGGGACTGATATTCCATACAATGTCAGACAACGATTCACTGATCCGCTGGATCTCATCTCCTGCTTTTGAGATATACGTTGACGCATTTCCGGGATCTGAAATGTTTCGCTGTGTCAATACGGTGAGGATATGGATATTGCTTAACGACGCACCAATATCATCATGCAGATTGGTCGAAATAGTATTGCGCATCATTTGTATTTTATTCAATTGACCGATCCTGTATCGATATATTGCATATCCTATTGACAAAAACGCAAGGCCAACGATGGTGACAAACCACCATCGATGCCAAAATGGCGGACGTATATTCATCGGTAAGCTAAACTCCTTACTTTTTATTCCTTCTCCATCTACGGCATACATCTGCAATGTGTAGGTACCCGGTTTCATTCCCGTCAGCAGAATGGTGGCTTGTTTATTTTCAATCCACTCATCCGTTGCACTGATCCCTTCAATCCGATAAAAATATTTGGTTCGTTCGGGATGTATAAAATTCATAGCCGCATACTCAATCCGGATTTCCCTCATTGAATACGGAAGATCAACTGAAGTGAGATAATCCGGCAGAATATCTTCACGATATGGTACACCATCAACATTAAAACCGATCAGATGAAACCTTGGACCCTCTTTCACCAGTTTATCCCACTTTCCTAAATCGATCCACGAGATACCTTCTTCGATATTATAGAATAATTTTCCGTCTGCTGTTGCCCGCAGCGGTCGGTCGACATAGTCACGCTTTACTCCATCCTGCCTGTTAAATAACTGCCACACTTTTGTTTCTGCATCCGGATTATAATACGCAAGTCCGGCTGCAGTTCCGGCCCATATACCTCCGGATGTGTCAGTGGCCATATAATTGATCTGCATACCAGGGAGTCCATCATCCATGTTGAAGGTTGAGACCACTGAGTAATCTTTTCCATTGATTACCTGTATTCCATCGCTTTCATATCCAAGCCAGGCATTCCCTTGCTTATCAATGGTCATGGATTTAACCTGCCATTTCGCGAGCCCTTCATTTCTGCCAGGTCCGGGTGTTAAATGGTGCAATTTGTGTGAAGGATATTTGCAGTGAAACACTCCTTTTGGTGAAGCTACCCAAGCTTCATTCCTGTTTCCTGCACATAGTGTCAGATCCCATAATGGTTTTTCATTCTCACTTGTTATCGGAAACTCCTCCAATGTATTTGATGCTACCGTGATATAAAAGAGATGGGTGCTATTCAGAAGCCACAGATTCCCATCGATGGTTTGCTCTATCTCCAGAATGGGGTTTGATATATCATTAAGTACCGGGATATCCATACTTGTGTTGAAGGTTTTTGTGGCTTCGTCGAATATCAAAACACCGGAATCACTCGTTACCACCCAGACTCTTTTTTTATGATCGATCGCTACATCCAGGAATTGATCAGCAATCCCAGTAATTGAATTATACCCTTTGTACGTTTTCATATTCCCGTCCAGGAATACTACTTCAAATGCATTCTGACACGCCAGCCAATATCCATTGCGATATGGATCTGAAATGATTTCATAGACGCCAAAATGTTTACCATACGGAAAATGGACCGACTGCGAAAAACGGTCGTACAAGGCATGCTGCTGGTAGACAAAGTAATTCCCTCCAACGAATGTCCCTGCTCCCGGTGTAAGACTTATACGTTGAATATCTATATCCGACGACCCATCGGGCAACATGTCATTCGTCAATAAAGGACTCATCGCATGACTCCTCTTATGAAAGGTAATCAGCCCTTCATTACCACATGCTAAATAAAGCATGGTGTCATTGATACTTTTAATGTCCAACACCAGGTAATGCAGGCTATTGGGCGGATCCGCCAGTGGATAAGTATGCGTGATAAACTGATGGGTGGTTTTATCAAAACTTATGATGCCATAATACCATGTACCAAGCCAGATCTTGTCAGAAGTATCGGATTCAATACATAAAAATGGAGTAGGTGTTTTTTCGTGAGGAAAAAAAAATGGATATCCGGTAAACTGTTTGGTTTTTTTGTGAAATGAATAAACACCTTTAAAACAGGACAGCCATAAAAGGTCCGGATCATCATCATCTTCAGCGATCCCAGAGACATGGTTAGCCCGGGCGTCAGAACCATCATGAGGCAGGCCCGGATCCGGATAAAAAAATTCGAACGAATCCTGAGACACCAGGTAATGCGCCAGTCCGCGCCCTGCTGTTCCAATCCAGATCTCTCCATCAGTATCTTTCATTACCTGATGAATTCCATATTGGGGATTTTCATCCTGCGATAATTTTGAATATCTCCTGATATGTCCGGAACGCAAATTCAGTTTTGAAACACCCTGGAATAATCCGGCCAACCACAAATTCCCATGATCATCTTCTACAAGGTCGTGGATCACATTGTCAGATATCGTACGGTCATCTGTAAAATCAGAAAAATAGGTCTTGTAATTTTTGCCGTCAAAACGAATCAGACCCGAACTACTACCTATCCATAAGTACCCATCAGAACTTTGGACCACTGCATAGTAAAATGATGCTGGCAGGCCTGAATTACCGCCATAGGCCATAAACTCCCCGATCCGATGCTGACAGACTGCTTGTCCTACCAGGATAAGGAGAAAGGAGATCAATAGAGTTGTTTTCTTCAATATGCAGGTTTTGTAGCCAGACAGACGTTACATACACTACAATTAATTAATCGTATTATATTCAAATGTATCGATTCCTGAAGGCTATTAGGCCCGGTGCCCAAGTTGGATTTCTCTTCCCACAACCGTATATTCGTCATGTGGGCAGGTTTCTTCTTTTAGCAATAGGCATCTTGTTGGTACCTGTATTGGCATGGAGTCAGACAGTCACCACCGAATTTGGTAAAAACCGGATCCAGTATCATGATGATTTTGATACCTGGAACATGTACGAAACAGAGAATTTCGTCACCTACTGGTATGGGAAGGGTCGGGAAATCGCTCATACTGTCGTCCAGATGGCAGAACTGGATAACCCTTCCATCCAGAATGTCCTGGAGCACAAAATGAATGACAAGATCGAGTTGATCGTCTATCTCGATCTCACCGATATGAAGCAAAGCAATCTGGGAATGGAAGAACAATTTACCAGTCAGCGAGGCATCACCAAGGTTGCAGAGAATAAGGTGTTCCTGTATTTTAACGGCGATCATAATGACCTGAGAAAATCCCTTCGTGAAGGGATCGCTTCTGTGTATATCAATTCGATGCTGCATGGCAATAATCTCCAGGAGATCGTACAAAATGCTGTGCTCCTGAATCTGCCGGATTGGTTCCAGGAAGGTCTTGTCTCATACATGGGTGAAGAATGGAATTCAGAAATTGAAACCAATCTCAAAGACTACTTCACAAATCCACAAAAGAAGAAAACAGATTTTGTGCGCCTGGCTAAATTAGATTCACGCCTTGCCGGTCATTCCATGTGGAATTTCCTGGCGAATTATTATGGTCGTGCTTCTATTTCAAATCTTCTGTATCTGACACGTATTAACCGAAGCCTTGAGAATGGACTTCTGTACGTGCTCGGTATTGATTCCAAAGAATTGTCACGGCAATGGAAAGAATATTATGAAAAAAAATTTGGTGTCCTTACTGAAACACCCATCGTCTTTCATAATGATCTCAATCTGGTCAGACAGCGACATCATATTCCTTTAGGCCAGATGCGCCTGAGTCCCGATGGTACACAACTTGCGTATGCGCTGAATGATCATGGCCGTGTCAAATTGATGCGGTATGACATGCAGTCTGGTGATAAAGAAGTTTTGTTCCGCTATGGTGTAAGAAATTTTGAACAGGAGGCGGATCTGAATTATCCTGTGATTGCGTGGGGGTCGGATGGTAGTGAACTCAGCCTTCTATATGAACGAAGAGATGTGATATACCTGATGAAGTATAATTTCAATGGGGAGAAATCTTTTGTTGACAAATTAAGTCCCGAATATCATCGTGTGTATTCAATGGATTATTGGTCTCCTGATACGCTGGCGGTAGCTGCATCTATTGATGGATTTTCGGATCTGTACTTGTATGCTCCGGTGACGAGACAAAGCGTACGGCTCACAGAAGACTTTTATGATGATCTGGATATGACTGTTGCGCATACTGGGAGTCAGCGTTTTCTTCTTTTTTCATCCAATCGAACCAGTGAACAACTCCGTAAGATGGAACTCGATTCTATCCTGCCAATTGGCCCATTTGACATCTTCTTATTAGATTATAATTCGGAAGGTAATTCATTGCGCCGTTTAACTTTCACAACGAATGCAAGTGAGCGACAAGCCCGCATGTCAGGACCAGAAGCGTTTGTTTGTCTTACCGATAAAGATGGAAGATGGCAACGAATGAATGTGAGCCGCATCCTGGAAGATCCTCCTGTCATCACACTGACGACCCGGTATGATCGGGATATCCTGAAACATGAATATGTGCCGGGCAGTCCGGTCGTTATCGATTATCTGCAAAAATGGAATCTTCCCTATTACCAGACAAGTGATGTGGATTCTATACAGATCCTTTATGGATTGACTCCTGAGACACCTGCACCTGCTACGATTGCTGTTGGTGAGCAGAAGCTTCCTGTTTCTGGTATTCCGCAAGAACCTATTGATCCGAAATATTATTTCCAGACTGAGTTTCCTGAACCTCCTTCCTCTCCTGAGCCTGTAGAAACAACCTCTCCTGTATCAGGTGATGAAATCTCCATAGCGGATATCCCGGAAGTTGTTTCCATCGCGGATGATTCTGTTGATCCCAAATTCTATTACGACCCGTCGGATCTCGTCCCATTTGTACGTGCACGTGTCATTGCCGCACGCCTCAAATTTAAACTTGACTATCTCAACACGACGATGGATAATGATGTGTTGTTTGGTGGTCTTGATTCCTATGCAGGTCAAAAGCGTGAGTTCGAACCGTCTCCGCTTGGTTTGCTCGTGAAAGGAAGTGTGAAAGATCTGCTTGAAGATTATATCATTACTGGAGGTGCCAGGTTTCCGACCACGTTCAATGGTTCAGAATATTTCATGGTATTTGATAATCGCAAGCGACGCATTGATAAACAATATGCGGTCTATCGTAAATCTGTGATCGAGCAGGATCCTACTTCCAACAATATTGTTCACCGGAATCAATTTGTAAGTGTCTTAGGGCATATGCGATTAAGCTATCCGTTCGATGTTTATAACAGTCTTCGATTGTCAGGGACCCTGCGGAATGATAGAATCATTTCACTCGCCACGGATGCAGGGACCCTTGGAAATGATATTGACGATGCCCAACGGTTTGGATTGAAACTGGAATGGGTGTTTGATAATACACGTGTGCTCGATATCAACAGTCGTCGCGGTACACGCGCGAAAGCATGGACCGAAGTTGTCAAACGTTTTGATCTCAACCTGTTTGAAGCCGGACCAAAACTTCAGTTTGATAAAGGGATCATGACCGTTCTTGGATTTGACGCACGACATTATGTCTCCCTGGATCGGAGAACAGTTTTTGCAGTCAGAGCAACTGGTGCAACTTCGATCGGATCAGAACGTATTCTGTATTATCTCGGAGGTGTGGAGAATTGGTTATTTCCTTCATTTGATAACGGAGTCAGTGTGCCACAGGATATCAACTTTGCCTATACGACCATCGCTGCTAACATGCGCGGATTTAAATACAATGCGCGTAACGGAAGTAGTGTGGTTCTCACCAATGCAGAGGTGCGCGTTCCTGTTCTTCAATATTTATCACGGCAAAAAATCAGGTCATCGTTTCTGCGTAATATACAAGTTGTTGGTTTTGTGGATGCAGGTACGGCATGGCATGGACCGGATCCTTTCGGACCCGAAAATCCTCTTAACACTGTGGTACTTACGAATCCTCCCACGGTAGAGGTGACCGTCAACTATTATCGAAATCCGTTAATTATAGGATATGGTGGCGGCCTGCGTACCATGCTATTCGGGTATCTCCTCAAACTGGATTATGGCTGGAACTGGGAGACGAAAACGAATCGAAAGCCTTTGTTACATTTCTCGATGGGGGCAGACTTCTGAGACACGGAGAGCACGGAGCAGTATTAGGCGCAACGTATGATACGGAGAGCACGGAGCGGTTCCACGGAGAGCACGGAGCAATAGCAGGCGCAACGTATGACACGGAGAACACGGAGCGGTTCCACGGAGAGCACGGAGCAGTATTAGGCGCAAGTATGCACGGAGAGCACGGAGTTATTCTACGGTGGCCAGACTAAAGTTTAGAAATAATATGGATGTCCAACATTGGTTGTAAAAAGGCAGTATTGGTTTTGTTATTTATTCTCCAGTTTTTAGTATTTTTCTACTCACCAAAATACTGCCAGTTGAAACATCAGGAACTCACTTCCAGGATCATTGCAATATGCATTAGGGTGCATTCAGAATTAGGCCCGGGCCTTGTCGAATCTATTTATGAAGAAGCCGTCTGTTATGAATTACAAAAGCATGGTTTAGCTTTTAAACGGCAAGAGGGAATTAAGGTGTATTACGATAATCATGTAATGGGTATTGGTTTTCGAGCTGATATTATTGTAGAAGATCTGGTATTGATAGAGCTTAAAGCCAGAGAATATATTCCGCCAGTTTATTTTAAAGTCATTCATACCTATCTCAAGTTTTCAAAACTGGAAGTAGGATTGATGATAAATTTTCATGTTGACAAATTGAAAGAAGGAATCACTCGCTATGTCCTTGATCAAAATCCAAAACCCGCTTTCAAGTAACCCTGCGCTTATATCAACGTTGCGTATTCCCTGCAGAGTCGCTCCGTGCCCTCCGTGACCCAAACTCCGTGCCCTCCGTGACATCAAATACTTGTGTCTCGTTGTGCTCCTTGTTCTCCGTGAAAGACTCTCCGTATTCTCCGTGACATCAAATACTTGCGTCTCGCTGTGCTCCGTGCCCTCCGTGACCCAAACTCCGTGACCTCCGTGTCATTCGTGTTGCTCCTTTTTCTCCTTATGTTGCTGTTTAGCTTCATCCAGCGAGTGTGTGGTAAAGAGGTCTTTTTCCTTTTTGGTCAGATCAGAAAGTTTGATATAAAAATCTTTCAGTGCTCTGAGTTCAGCATCTGACATATCTTCTACATCGATCAGTCGATTGCTTGTGTACTTATTGGCAGCAATCAATTCATTGAGCTTGAGATGGAGTGCGATGACATCTTTGTTTTGCGATTGTTGGATAAGGAATACCATAAGAAAAGTAACGATCGTGGTTCCGGTATTAATGACGAGCTGCCAGGTATCCGAAAAATCAAATATGGGACCTGTCAGTACCCACACGATGATAATCATGAAAGCCACGATAAATGCCCATGGAGATCCAGCCCACCTTGTGGCTACGGAGGATGCCTTTTCAAAGGCCAGGGCCATCTTATTGTGTTCTACCTTATCCAGGTTATGATGAAGCTTCTTTTTCATCCTGACGAATATTTGAGTGAGATAACACTATCGGAGATGATAGGTTTATGTGCAGTGATACACATGTGATAAGGATGACCTGGTCATCCTTAGATAATTACAACATGACGTTGTTTACAGATAAAGATGGGAATACATGTTACGCTTCTTCAGCACTTAATTCCTTTAGTTTTTCCGTATTTTCATAAAGTTTCAAGGCATCAATGATGGGATCAATATCACCGAGCACAATTCGGTCCAGGTTATATAATGTAAGATTGATGCGGTGATCCGTTACCCGATTTTGAGGATAGTTATATGTCCTGATTTTATCGGATCGGTCACCGGAACCCACGAGTGATTTCCGGTGAGATGCATAGGCTGATGTCACTGCTTCTCTTTGTGCTTCGTTGACTTTTTGCGCCAGGCGATTTAATGCAATCACACGGTTTTGAATCTGTGAACGTCCATCTGTACTCTCTGCCACAATCCCTGTTGGCAAATGGGTAAAACGAACGCCGGATTCCGTTTTGTTTACGTGCTGACCTCCCGCACCACTGGAACGAAAAGTATCGACTTTCAGATCTTCCTTCCGGATATTGATTTCTTCCAATTCAAATTTTGGAAGGATTGCTACGGTCGCTGCGGATGTATGGACGCGACCCTGAGCTTCTGTTTTTGGTACACGCTGAACACGATGTGCCCCGGATTCAAATTTCAGATGACCATACACGTCTTCGCCCGTGATTTCCATGACGACTTTATTGAAACCGCCTGCAGTGCCTTCGTTGCTGAAATCAAGCTCGTATTTCCATCCTTTCGTTTCGAAATACTTCGTATACATCCGGAATAGATCACCTGCAAAAATACTTGCCTCATCACCACCCGTCCCGGAGCGTATTTCCATGATGACGTCTTTGGTATCATCCGGATCACGAGGGATCAATAACCATTTGAGATTTTCCTCATGCTCCTCCTTTTTTGCTTTGAGATCTTCCAGTTCGGATTGTGCCATCTCCCGCATTTCCGGATCAGCCTCCCTGAGCATAGCCATCGAAGAATCAATATTAGCTAACACAAGCTCATAGGAATCTACGACCTGGACGATCTCAATAAGATCCTTGTATTCCTTATGAAGTCTTGAAAATAACTTGATATCGCCAATGACCTCAGGGTCTGACAGGCGGAGCTCGAGATCCTGGTACTTATTCTTTATGCCTCTTAGACGGTCAATCATGGGCGCAAAGATATTGGGAAAAAAGAAAGATTAGGTGTAGGCGTCAGATTGGAGAAGGCATGGTTGTAAGTAAAAACAAGTACCGAAAAAATCTCCCGCACCGATTCTTCCCGTATCAACCGTGTTGAGCATGGTAGCAGTGATCAGCAAAAGCTGGACAGTATTAAAAATGAAAAAGCTAAACTGAAGAAGAAAAATTAAATTGTTTGGTGTCAGCGAGTGGTAGTATTCTACAGGGTAGCGTATTAAACCGCTTCGACAAGACCAGCATCATTCTCCGTCACTTTATTGACACGATCCGATACACGATACCATGTGATATAATCACCTGGGATGGGTATAATATGATCCATTATTTCTCTACTGGGTATTGAAGCATCCAGCCACAATTTTTCCTGTTCGGGCAACAGGATCATGGGCATACGATCATGTAAATGCGCTATTAATGCATCTGCTTCCTGGGTAATAATGGTAAAGCTGTGAATCACTTTTCCCTCCGGGCCTCTCCACACCTCGTATACACCCGCCATCGAAAAGATCTCCACGTTGGTCAGTTTAATCCGGTACGGAATTTTTCCCTCCGGTGTCTTCATCCATTCGTAGTACCCATCAAAGGGGACGAGACATCTTCGTTTTTCAAATGCCTGGCGGAATGCGGGTTTTTCGGCGATAGTCTCCATGCGGGCATTGATCATCTTGGCGCCGATCCTGATATCCTTGGCCCAAAAGGGGATCAGCCCCCATCGGTACAGATGGATGATCTCCGGCTCCTGCTGCGTGATCACAGGGTGTAGCTGTGTCGGTGCAACATTAAAATTGGGCAACGGATTGTAACGTTCCAGGTCTTCTGAATAGAAGTTAGCCCGGAACCGTTCCTCGAGTTCTTTTTCGGTTTTTGTCAGCGATGACCTTCCGCACATTAGCTACCTATACGAACGTATGCATCGATCTTATGGTAGTCTTTCAATTTTTTCACCAGTCGCCGGGCCTCATTCACATCATCAAATCTTCCCACGGAAACGGTGTGATATTCTGATAAATCAAAATTAACCACCTCAACATCACCGAATCCTGCCTTCTTCAATTCCTGCATGCGCTGATTTGCGTTCTCGCGCTGAAGGAAATTACCTGCGATCACCAGATGTTTGCCTCCAGTAGAAGCAGTAACATGCGTTGTGGCTGGAATCGGTTGGGATGTTTTTGTAGCAGGAGGGGTAGTCGGTGCCGTAACTTTCGGTTTCGGTTTGGTTTCCGTTTTCGTTTTCGTCACGACGGGTTTCTTTTCTTCAACGACAGGTTGTTTTTTTACTACTGGTTTTACAGGTTCTTCTTCGATGATCTCTTCTCCTTTCGTAACGGAAGGTTCAACTTGCGAATTGGGCATTTCATCGTCAGCATCATCATCCAAAAGATTTTCTGTCAGGTTATCAGTCAGCAAGGATGTATCCGTGTCCGCAGTTGAGTCATCAGCACCTAAGGTTTCATCCTGGGTGGTTTGTACGATTTGGCGTGGTCGACGTGGACTGTCCGATCCCCATACATGGCTGATCCAGATGTAGAGCAGGAGCAGAATGAAGATGGTGACCAGAATTGTAATGATCCGATTCATGACTGTGATAGTTTCTTTAAAAATCTTAAAACCCGGCCCTAAGATAATACATTACTATAATATGTAATGTATTATGTCCTTGATATTTACTTATTAACACATAATATAAGGAGGACCTGATTTTTGTGCCAAATAAACGTGATCTCCTGTCGCCGCATTGTTTTGCATTTTCCGCCGGTGAAATAGCATCTTTGCAAATCTTCAACTCCACAATCTATGGATACACTCCAATCCACCATTGAGGCCGCCTGGGAGGACAGGTCTCTCCTCAGTGATCCGTCCGTCAGAAAAGCCATTCATGATTGTCTGGACTTACTGGATACCGGCCAGATCCGTGTCGCCACACAGGTAGCGCCAGGAGACTGGATCGTACATGATTGGGTCAAAAAAGCAATCACGCTATACTTCCCTATCCAGCCGATGGAAACAATTGAAGTTGGCCCTTTTGAATTTCATGATAAGATTCCTTTGAAGAAAGGTTTTGCTGTGCTGGGCGTACGAGTCGTACCTCATGCTTTGGTACGTTATGGCTCGTTTGTAGAACCGGGTACCATTCTGATGCCTTCATACATAAACATAGGTGCTTATGTGGCTACCGGCACCATGGTGGATACGTGGGCCACTGTGGGGTCCTGTGCTCAGATAGGCAAGAATGTCCATCTCAGTGGAGGCGTGGGCATAGGAGGCGTGCTGGAACCTCCACAAGCCAGTCCGAATATTATCGAGGACGATTGTTTTATTGGATCGCGGTGTATCGTTGTTGAAGGTGTCATTGTAGAGCGTGAAAGCGTGCTTGGTGCTAATGTGGTTCTTACCCAGTCGACGCATATCATAGATGTAACCGGGCCTCAGCCGGTGACCTACAAAGGACGGGTTCCAGCCAGATCCGTTGTGATACCGGGCAGTTATGAGCGTGAATATCCTGCGGGCCGCTATAATGTCCCATGCGCATTGATTATTGGCCAGCGACAGGAATCTACCGATAAAAAAGTTTCTCTTAATCAGGCCCTGCGTGAACATCAGGTGGCTGTGTGACATTAACCCAATTGTATCTTCCGTAACCAATGCAGTTAGCTCACTACATAGATCATAGTTACCTGCGTCCGGACGGAGATGAAGATGTTATGGATCGGTTGATTGAAGAGACAAAGGAATATGGCTTTAAGGCCATTTGTATTCCTCCCATGTATCTCCAGTACGCCAGGGAAAAAGCAGGCGAACGTTCATTTCTGCTGTGCACAGTAGCAGGATTTCCGATCGGATATGATCATGTCGAAGCTAAGTTGGCTTCGATCAGAAGATCCGCCATCCTGGGTGCAGATGAAGTGGATGTGGTCATTAATCTTTCTGCTGTCAAGACCGGTCACTGGGAGATGACCCGAAACGAGTTGAGGGCTCTCCATGATACAGCGATATCCAATAATATTATTCTCAAGACGATCATAGAGGCACAATTACTGACGGAGAATGAGATCATGCACATCTGCGAGATCAGCAATGAGATCGGACTCCATTTCGTTAAGACGTCGACCGGATTTTTTGGTGACCCTATAAGAGAAGAAATTATCCGACTTTTGCGCAGGCATCTGGATCCTGCGATCCGTATCAAAGCGTCAGGTGGCATCAGCCAGTATCACCATGCAATGAAAATGATCCGGGCGGGTGCTGACAGACTTGGCTGTAGCCAGAGTGTTGCCATAGTGAAAGAAACCATCCAGAAATAATTGGGTTATAGGTACATCATAATTTTGACCACTTCATGTTGACTGTGATTAAAAAAATAGTTCTGACGTTCATCATCTTTGTTGCGCTGGGTATCTCGCTTCAGGCGCAGATTATCGAGCAGACGCGGGTGACTGACCTGATGGATCGTTGGAAAACTCATAATATGGCCAACAAAGAAGTGAGGGGCTTCAGGTTACAAATTCTCGCAACGACAGACCGAAGACATATGGAAACTGTGCAACGTGAATTTGAGCGAAAATATCCTGATTACCCTGTTCATTTTTCCCACAACGAACCTTATTTCTACTTAAAGACTGGTGCCTTTCTGACCAATCAGAAAGCCCAGAGTTTTATGAAAAAGATGGCAAAAGAATATCCTGCCTCTCTGATCGTTTCCGATATGATCAAAGGTGAAGAACTGCTTGTCTACGATCAATAAGGTTTTCCAATTTTCATGAGGAGATTTGACTGGATTAGTTTTGCAATTGTGATCAGCCTGATGATCATCGGCCTGATGATGATCTATGCGGCTGGGTATCAGCCCGAGTCTGAAACTGCTTTTTTCAAAACACAGGCTGGACGTCAGAGTATTTTTGCCATCGCCACCTTTATCATTCTTACGGGTACACAACTTATTGACTGGAAATTCTGGAGTGGTTTTGCATATCCCTTTTACGCTTTCACGGTTTTTCTTCTTGTTCTCGTCCTGATCATCGGGTCTACTATAAAAGGATCTACGAGTTGGTTTCAACTCGGCTGGTTTAATTTTCAACCGACTGAATTAGCAAAGGTAGGGACGATCATGGCCCTTGCCTCATTCCTCAGCCATCATCGCACCAGGATGTCTGACACAAGAGATCTGCTGATCGCCTCAGGTATAATTCTTTTACCCACTGTACTTGTCCTGGGACAGGGTGATGCAGGTTCGGCTTTGGTTTTCTTATCCATCTTTATCGTGTTATTCAGGGAAGGCCTTGCCTTGTGGATTCCCGTTTTGTTTTTTGTGCTGGCTCTCCTTTTTATACTTACCCTCAAATTTGGAATCCTGGTCACCATTCCATTACTTCTTTTCGCCGGCAGTATCTTTCTGCTGAGCAGCCTAAAGCGTAATCAGCAGCATGTGTTGGTGAGTCTGGGTATCTTATTTGTTTCGATTGTATTAGGGATTATGGGGTTTTTAAAACCGGTGATTGCATTAGCCGGCATGTACATGCTTTATGCCATCGTTGAAAGCTTCCGTGCAGGTCAGACACGTCAGATCGTATTGTTATCGACAGGTATGATCCTGATGTTTGGTTTTGCTTTTGGAAGCAATTATATTTTTGACAATGTTCTCGAACCTCATCAGCAGGACCGGATCAATGTCTGGCTGAAGCCTGAGGATTGTGATCCAAGAGGATCTTTATATAATATTCTGCAATCCAAAATTGCCATTGGATCCGGTGGATTTTCAGGAAAGGGGTATCTGGAGGGTACGATGACCAAGCTCAATTATGTGCCTGAGCAGAGTACCGATTTTATCTACAGTATCATTGGTGAAGAGCATGGCTTTATTGGATCGGTTGCGGTGATTGTTTTATTCATGATCCTGATGCTTCGAGTGGTTGATATTGGAGAGCGTGCCCGCATGTCATTTATACGTCATTATGCGTTTGGCGTATTGGGTATATTATTTACCCATGTGCTGGTCAATATCGGTATGACGATGGGTGTAATGCCCGTGATCGGGATTCCTTTACCCTTTATCAGTTCCGGTGGATCCTCTCTGATTGGATTTGGATTGCTGATCGGTGTGTTGTTAAGCATGGACACCAGCTGGATGCGGTCGAGAAGAGCTGTCTGAGCAGTATCTTAGGCCTTTCATTCCTTTAATCAATCGACTATACATGGGGACTATTCGTGCAGGTATTACCGTTGGTGACATCAATGGCATTGGACTGGAGGTGATTATCAAGAGCTTATCCCATCCGTCTGTAACCCAATTATGTACACCGGTGATCTACGGATCCAGCAAAGTGGTGAGTTATCATAAAAATATTGTCAATCCCCCGGAGTTTTCTTTTCATACGACCGGCGGAGGAGATAAGATCTACCATCAGAAAATCAATGTCGTCAATTGCTGGCAGGATTCGGTCAATATCGAGTTAGGTAAGGAGACTGAAGAGGGAGGGCGCTTTGCCCACATATCACTTGATCATGCCGTAAGAGATCTTAAAGATGGCCACATTGATGTCCTGATCACCGCTCCGATCAGTAAAAACGCGATGCAGATGGCGGGGTTCCAATATCCCGGGCATACAGAATACCTGGCACACGAATTTGGGGTCAAAGAAGGTCTTATGATGATGGTCAGCGACACGCTGAAGGTAGCGCTAGCAACTATCCATATCCCATTGCAAAAGGTCTCTGCTGCGATTACGAAAGATTTGATCCGATCCAGGATTGATATTTTATTAAAAACCATGGAGGTTGACTTCGGCATCCCCAAGCCTGTTATAGCAGTATTAGGTCTTAATCCGCATGCAGGTGAAAATGGAATGCTAGGAAGGGAAGAAGAAGATATCCTGCGTCCGGCGATTATTGAAGCTAAAAAATCTGGTGAACTGATCATGGGTCCTTATGCGGCAGATGGATTTTTTGGGTCCCTGCAGCATACGAAGTTTAATGCCGTGCTGTCTATGTATCATGATCAGGGCCTGATTCCATTCAAGATGCTTCACTTTCAGGATGGCGTGAATTTTACAGCCGGCCTTCCCTTTGTGCGAACATCTCCTGATCATGGCACTGCATATGAAATTGCAGGCAAGAATGAAGCTGATCCGTCCTCCTTCAGAGCGGCGTTATTTACTGCGATTGACATCTTCAAATCACGGGAAAGGTATCGGAAAGACCATGCAAACGCGGTGAGGAAAATGCCAAAGCCGTCCGAGATGCCGGAAGAAATATAAATAGGCTTGCGTGAGATTGGTTTACCCGGATGACGGGGGCTTTGGCTACTGAATAATGAACTTCTTTCGCGTAGGCTATTTGTTTTAATTCGTCGCCTGGCTTGTATTCGTTGGTTCTTCCTGACCGGGTCGCTGTATGTATTGAATTGTATAAAAGTCATATTCATACAGATCATATAATTCGATCGTGCTGATCAGTTTTTCTGCATACCTGGCATCTGTAGCATAGCCACACATCTCAAGTCCTTCTGCCCACTTTTTATATTCGGTCTTATCATAGCCAAATAAGATGCTGTAATGTTCCGTCATCATGAGGAAGGTGCTATGATCTTCATAAGAATCACTTACTGAATTGTATTTACGAAAGCACGAAGCAATTAATTTTCCGTTCACATCCCTGTCATCATCCGGATGGTAATACGATGAGCCATTCCAGTAATTCTTGCATTTAATACCAAAATGATTGTTGGATTCGCGGGCCAGTTTTGAGACACCTGCATTTGATTCGAGGATGGCCTGGGCAAGTGTAATGCTGGCAGGAATTCCGGATCGGACCATCTCATCGATTGCCAGATATTTATATTCATCGATGTAGGAACTCACTTCAGGCCTGACGCTTTCTTCAGCTCTAAATGCCAGAAAGGAAAATGCCAGGAGGAGAATTTTACAGGATATCATATACTCAGTTAAATGGCTTTGAAAGCAATACCGCTAAAAGCCAAATTCCATGCCAGAAAAAGTAAAGCATATCGTACTGCCTGATAGAGAATATAAAGTCCCGGATATAGGCAGTGATCCGATAATTGCTTTAATTGACGACTCATATCAAATACAGGTATAGAATGGAAAATGACCAAACTGAGGGCACCTCAAAAATTAGCATGAAGGATCGTAAGGCTATCCTTGCCGTAAATGATTATCTCGAAGGACCTAAATCCAGGACGAGTGAGCTGATGTTTACCTGGAGTGTGGCGTACCAGTTTCTCAAGTGTTTCAGGAAACTACACTTTGTTGGGCCATGTGTTACAGTTTTTGGTTCGGCGAGGTTTCAGCAGGGCCATCGGTATTATACCATGGCAGAAGAAGTAGGGGGTGCTATTGCGTCTACAGGCTTTACGGTGATGACAGGCGGCGGTCCGGGAATCATGGAAGCTGCCAACAAAGGAGCTTTTGAGAGGGGGGGTAATAGTATTGGGTGCAATATCAAATTACCACGGGAACAAGCACCCAATCCATACATGCATGAATGGGTGACTACGGATTATTTCTTTCTTCGGAAAGTCTTATTGTTAAAATACTCCTATGCATTCGTTGTCTTACCTGGCGGATGGGGTACGATGGATGAGTTATTTGAAACACTTACCTTGGTGCAGACTGGTATGATCCATCATTTTCCTATAGTGCTCATGGGCAAGGACTATTATCAGCCTTTGATGGAATACCTTGATTTTATGCTGGCGCAGGGTACCATATCTCCGGAAGATCT
>JBBREG010000039.1:0-18177 GCA_038203125.1 Chitinophagales bacterium | reverse complement strand
AACATCCTACTCCTGCAGATTTTTTCAGGACGATGGAAGATGCCAGTGGTGTAGACCTTGATTGGTTTTGGAGGGGATGGTTTTTTAGCACGGATGCTGTAGACATTTCACTGGACAGCATCAAGTGGTATAAAGTAGATCTGGAAAAAAATCCGGAACGTAAGGAAATTGTCACGCCTCATACGGAAGTAGCTCCTGCTCCGCATATTTCGATGAAACGAAATGTAGAAGCGGGTGTAGAATTTGCCACGGATCAGGATCCGTCACTCAGGGACTTCTACTACAGTTATAAGCCATGGGAAACAAAAGACAGTATGTGGACGAGCCGCACGTGGTTGTATGATGAAACATTAACAGAGGCGCAGAAGAAAGAAAAATATGGTGACAACAATTATTACGAACTAAGCTTCTCCAATAAAGGTGGTCTTGTGATGCCGGTCATAATTGAATGGACATACAAAGACGGCACCAAAGAAATTGAAAAGATCCCGGTAGAGATCTGGCGTAAGGATGAAAAAGAATTTACCAAGGTTTTCATGAAAACGAAAGAGGTCAGTGGCATTGTCATCGATCCGTATCATGAAACTGCTGATATCGATAAGATGAATAATAACTGGCCGGTCAAAGAATTACCCTCGCGCTTCCAGGTGTATAAGAAAAACAAGCATGATGATGTGCCGAATGGTATGCAGCGAAATGGAGCGAATCCGGGGAGGAGTTAGAACGTGAGAACGTGAGTGGTCAGTGGTCAGTGCCGTGATCCAGAATGCGAATCAGTTTATGCCATTGTTTGTTGGTGTAAGAGATTGCTTTTGCGTAAGCACTTTTGATTCCGATGTTTGTATTAGTTCATGATCGATCCATTCCTTGAAAGTTGTGAGGAGTGGACGCATGTGCTCATTACGCCATTATATCCGAAAAAAACATCAGATATCTAATTTTGTAAGATTTTGTGAAGTAGTTGCGAAAATTGGTGATGCAAAAAATATATCCTTGGTCAGCAATTTTGAAAATGCATTTGAGAAGGAGGAAATGTAAAAAGCATTCATTCAAATTCAAGATAGTCTTAAGGAAATCGGAATTGACTTAGAATGGACATACAATGATAAGTTTCATGACAGGTATATAATTACAGATACCCATTGGAAAATACATTTAGGCAGAGGTCTTCATTATTTTCAATCTTTGGAAGGGGAATATTTCAAGTTAGGCGCTAATGACATGGACTTGAGACCATGCCTATTGATAACCTTCGATTTTGCCAAGACATGAGAATATAGAGCTTGCGGTACTTCTTCTATAAAATATGTGAATTTTTAAATATTGTAGTGTTCTATTGTCTTTTTTTAGAAAGAGGCTTTTAATTGCACTTATATTTTTTTGGCATATACCTACAGACTCTGATAACTTTTATCTACTTTTAGTGTAGCAAATAGCATCAAGAATCCTTAACGGGATACCAACCGAGCCGAGAGGCTACGGTGGTCAAAAGATGTGGGTCCAGGCGGATCAAAATAAAGCGCCCGCTTCCCTTATCATGTGTTGATGCCTAATTGTTGCCAAAATGGTTTAAAACAAAAGGTATGGAAGATACTACTCAGTTGTATAGAATATCGATTCTCCAGGGGAATATATGGTGGAGAGCTTTCCTTGATGATCCTCATTATGGGCAATACAAGCTAAAGAGACTAAAAGCGAAACTTCCAACACAGTATGAGTATCAAATGGATGCTGTCCCTGAGGTTGACATAGCAGAATTCATGGCAATTGAAAAAGACCGGATTCCAATCATTATAGCTACTCAATTCTTCACATCCCCAGGACCGTCTGATGTATTCATGGATGACCAGATAAGGACTGTAGCTTCAGTAAACTTGTCGGCTCTATCAGGCTGCCTATTTGGGATATCGATATGGCAATATAAAGGTTCGAAACCCATAAAAAAGTTAAAGGATATTCTTTTTCCAAACTATTATAAAATGAAAGAAGTTTTAGATTACCCATTCCCTGAGATCCTTCAAGTTGAATTTGGGTTCAAAAAACGACCTCCTATATTCAGTCAAAGAACAGAGATCGCCAGGACTCCAGTACAGCATTTTCAAAACATGTCATACCGGGATGATTTTGTACCTCGCAAATCTAATTTAGGTCGAGCCAGGCACATGCTCTTAATCAGCAACGACAATGGCGCTACTCCAATGTACGTAATGAGTAAATCAAGGGCATTTGATCTTGGGTTCTTCGAATTTGATAGTCATCAACATATGACTAGTAATGGCATCATTCCTGCCACCGAACTTATTGGAGTAGGACAATCCATCAAATGTATTAAAAAACCCTTCCTTCTACTTACGCCAATAGACTTTTACCATGAGTTTAAGAAGAGATATCATGGCCCTGTTGATTGGGAGGGGCTTCGCTTGAGTTGGAGGCATTTGACTGTTGAGGATGGTGTCGGTGCTCCGGATCTCAGTTAATTCTCCCTTTCTTTATATTTATCAAGTTTAAATCAAGGTATTTTTTCTGCTTTTAAACTGTCTGGTTTTTATTCTATAAACAGAAGAGGGTCAATCGAATTAAAAAACTATCCAAATGAATCTTTTTTAAAAAGAAACGTATAATAAAACACAGCATTGGGAAAGATGGCACTATACTAATATCGATGAAAAGAATAATAAACTAAACATCAGACATCTCGTCACGTCACAATTTTAAATTCTATACTACGAATAATATATTCAATTTGAGCTCAAGGCATAATTAACACGAATGTAAAGGCTGAAAACCTTTGTTTAGAAAGATTGTGGTTGAGTTGGTTGTAGTGAGTAAATTTCTTGCATAAAATTTACATTAACATTTACTCTCACATTTGGTCCCTGAGTTGCACATAGATGAGCGCGAGAGGTCACGTTCTCACGTTCTCGCGTTCTCACGCTCTTACAATGCTGTCATCATTTTCGATTGCCGGAAAATTCCGCTGGTGTTTTCGACGCGAAGTTGATAGACGAAATTGGCGATGGGGAGATTTAGTTTGAGTGGATGGATGTCGAATGAATAATTACCTGCGGACAAACCGGGCTGTGATAATTCTGCACGTTTTTTACCGGAGAGGTCCCAGATCTCCAGAAATGCGTCACCAGAGAATTTCATTTCGAAAGGGATCGTCGTTTGCGCGGAATATGGATTGGGGTGATTTTGGAATAATTTGAATTGACCTCCTGTTTCTGGTTCTGCTGTGGCGAGGCCGGTGAGACCGGTGCCCTGAATGGTGACTTCGAGATAGGAATCAAAGCCGCCAGTATCTTCATTGGGTGTGAGGGTGGCTAACTGATATGCATACCCGTCACTGAATATTCCGTCCTGACTAAAAGAGCGTGGGTCCGCACCCTTAGTATAAACGGTGGGGTGAGCTGCATAGATGGCTTGTTTTTCTGGAATCGGATATGTCAATTGTGATATGGCAGCATACACTGAACTTACATATGCCTGGAAGTGGATATGACAGATACGTCCCGGGTACCAACCTGGAAAGATGGTGGTAAAATTGACTTCACCATTGAAATCGGTTATCTGATATCCGCGCAGATACGTTTTACCTGTTTCGCCCTGGTATCCTGAATACAAACCGTCCTTATCACAGTGCCAGATATTGACACGCACATTGGGCATGGGGAGGCAATTTTCAAGGCCGATGATTTTCATTCGTATATCATGCTGAACACCGGCCCGATCTTCCCTCACATCCTGCCGAAAATAAACCTGGTTCTCAGTAAGGTCCAAAGGAAATGGTCCTGCAGTCTCTGCAGGTATCAGAGCACATGCACCCGGAGGTGGTGCCATGAATTTGGCAGCAGAAATGGATGTGCCTGGCAACATAGTGCTGACACCGGCAATACCAAAGCCACGGAGGAAATCTTTACGTTTCATAGATGTGAAATTACCTGATTAAAGGAAAACTATCTAGCTGGTGGACGGCAATAAGGTATTCCCTGGTTGGGTCGTCATACCAGAATGCATGTGATAATATGAAAAGAATGAAAAATCCGGCTTTGTACTCCTTATCCTTCAGCCAATGTACTGTGAAGTTCTGTTTTAGAACCCTGAATGGCAGGTATAGCAGAGGCTATAAAGCCTATGACAAGGGCGCCGGCGATGATATACAACTCCTGAGGTAACCAAATAGCGCCGGTAAACTGGTAGCGATAGCTTTTTTCCAAAATTTCCCCGGCAAGAAAAATGCCTCCGTGACCCAGAAGCAATCCGAATATGATGCCCATGATAGATATCCAGAGTCCTTCTCCCACGATCATCTGGAATATGTTAGCAGGTGTAGCGCCATTGACACGCATGATCGCCATTTCATACCTGCGCTCCTTAAGAGATGAATAGAGTGAAATAAAAATACTGATTGCAGCTACGATGGCGATCAACATAGCAATATAACTTATCGCATCAGCACCAGTACCCATCATTGCGTACAGCCTGTTTATTTCAAGCGCAGGAGATGCTGCCATCATATCTGTATTAACATTGATGTTGCGCAACAGATTGAGGGATTGAATATTAGTCCTGCTCTTAAATCGAAGGAGAATACTTGTAATATCTTTTTCTGAATTTCTTCTCAGTTCGCTGATGATCGAATCTGAAAGAACGTGTAACTCATTTGTATCCAACGTGGTCACGGGAAGAGAAACATGTTGATGTGCACCATCGCCATGGTCATGTCCTTCGTGGCTTTCCGCGGTTTGGGTTGAATCGTGTTCGTGTACCTTCCAGACCGTACGTGGAGTGGTCAGGATCAACTGATCAAGCACTGTTCCTGATGGTTGCAGTATACCTGTCACCACAAAAGGACTTCCGTGATCGTGGGCAAGGTCCGGGTTGTCTTCAAGACCATGTGTGGAAAAAAATTCATCACCAACATGTATATGAAGTTTATCCGCTACCAGAGATCCCGCGACTACTTCAAAATCTTTTTTATACATGGTTCCTTCTATTTTATCAGCATTATAGAATGGAAAAATTGTGGGAGGAGCACCTACGATCCTGAAGGCGCCGTAACTATCTCCGAGTGAAAGCGGTATGGCTGCAGAAAGTAACGGATGTGCGGGATTTAGAAAAGGACCGGCAGCACTTAAATTGATATTACCGGTAGGTGCATCGATATGATACATGCTGCTGAGGATCAACTGGAGCGGGCTTCCTTTGGCGCCAAGGACCAGATCCACACCGGCAAGGTTATTATCCAGACCCTGTTTAAACTGATGATTAAAAAGCAATAAGAATGTAATCAGACCTATACTCAATGAGAAAAGTAAAACACTCATCAGGCTGTTGAGAGGTTTGGCGAGGATGTTTTTCCAACTGAGATTTAGTATTGTCATTTTCTTTCAGTAGTCAGTGTGTCAGTAATCGGTATTCGGTGTTCAGTATTCGGTGTTCGGTGTTCGGCGGTTGCTGAGCTGTAGCCCATGGATGCGTGTTAGCAGGTCGAAGCATAGTCAGTAGTCAGTGTGTCAGTGGTCAACTGGGGCTTTTTGATGAACCTTCAAATATAATTTCTTATCAATTAAAGATGTAATGCGGCTATCGTGTGTGACTACGATGAGATTTGATTTTTCTTCGGAGGCGATTTGTTGCAACAGTGTGATCATACGAATACAATTTTCATCATCGAGGGCGGAGGAAGGTTCATCAGCCAGGATGAGGGTGGGTTTATTGATGAGGGCACGGGCGATGGCCAGACGTTGTTGTTCGCCTGTGCTCATGGTGTAGGTGTAGCTTTTAGATTTATGAGGAATGGCTAATCGCTCGAGGAGATGATGGGCATGATGTACATCGGGCTTGATGCCTGATAAGTGTTGTGCCAGCAATAGATTATCAATAGCGTTTATAGATTTGATAAAATGGGGGCGTTGAAAAATGAGACCGATATGCTGGCCGCGGAATTTATCAAGATGTTTTCCTTTCAATGTATGGATAGGTGTGGAACCTATCATGATTTCGCCTTTGGAAGGTGATACCAAACCTCCGAGCAAATGAAGAAATGTTGTCTTGCCTGTTCCGGATGATCCCAGGACTAACGCGTGTTCATTGTCGGCACAGTTGAGATCGGGGAAAAAGATTTCCTGCTGGCCGGGGTATGCGTATGACAAATGACTTGTAGTGATCATCCGGAAGTCTTAAAATAAATGGTTCTCATGAGAGTAGCATGGCGGCGCCAAATACACCGGCACTGTCGCCCAAGATAGGGGCAACAATGGGAGTAGTGAGAATGGGATTAAAAATATTTTTGGAAACCGATTCCACACCTTCAGTATAGAGGAATGGTATCCTGCCCAGGCCACCACCCAATACGATGACATCGGGATCGAGTACATTGATAATCTGGCCGAGACCTTTTCCGAAAAAATGGATCAACCGTTCCTTTACTTCAGCTGATGCAGGATCTTCGGGATGGGCGAGGATATCAGCAAGTTTTTTCTTTTCACCTGTTTTCTTTGTGTAAAATCGTTCCAGCGCAGGGCCTGAAAAAATGGTTTCGTTGCAACCGTGGCGACCGCAGTAACAATCTTCACCTGATTCATCGAGATACATGTGACCCCATTCTCCACCGATACCATGTCGGCCTCCGATTATTTTTCCATCTATCACTACTCCACCGCCGACGCCCGTTCCCATGATAACACCAAATACGACGTTCGCTTCAGGATACTTTTGCGCAATTATTCCAAGGTGATATTCGGCTAAAGCAAAACAGTTTGCATCATTGGCTATTTTTACTTCTACTCCGAGTTTGTCTGCCAGGTCTTTATCCAGTGGATGTGCATTCAGGCAAAGTGTATTGCTGTTTTTCAACAGCCCCGTAGGCGGATCAATTGTACCGGGAGTTCCAAAACCAATGGCGGATGGTCGATGACCTGTTGCATTTGCAAGATGGTCTACCAGTTGTTCGATTCGATTGAGCACATGATCATATCCGCCATGACCTTCTGTATCCACACGGTGACGTGCGATAACAGTATCAGGGTGTTTGCCTGACATGACTACACCTTCTATTTTTGTTCCACCAAGATCAATGCCCCAATACATGCTATTTATTTTGGATTTTAGATTTTAGATTTCTTTGGTTGTCAAAGCCATTGTGAGGGTGATTCGATTTGAGATTTTTTGATACTTCGACAAGCTCAGTACAGGTTTTTGATTTAGGTTTTCGCGCCATCACGCTACGGCATAAAATTTTGAATTCTATAGTTGTCAATGCTTTAGATTTTAGATTTAAAAAAGAAAGGAGCGCAATCGTCCCGCATCTTTTATCTTTTATCTTTTAGTTTTTAGTTTTCTAATTCAGCTATTGCTGCCGTCAGAGATCTTTCGATTCCATCGCCTTTCCACTGCGGGGCTCCGGGGATTGTTTTTGTTTTCATGATTTCATCTTTTGATTTTCCAGCCTGCAGTGAAGATGAAACATATTCCAATAAAGCTGTGAGATAATCGGCGAAAGCGGCAAGGTCCTCTTTGCCACCCGTGACATTGTAACCGTCAGCGGCGTGGCCGAAAATGTATATCGTGTCTTTATCAAAATTTGTCTGTAGTTGCTGTAGGATTTCGATCCAGTTGTCTATGCGGGCGCCTGCGGCTTTATCGATATAGGGAAAGCGTCGATTGAATACAAGATCGCCGCAATGAACAACATTTGCATTTTGGAAATGAATGATACTATCGCCATTGGTGTGTGCCGGACCCCAATATTGGATATCGATAATTTCATCATTTAATTTTTCCTGCCAACGCTCTGCGAAAGTCATGTCCGGATAGAGCTGTTCGGATTCATTATTATTTTTTATGGCGGAAGCTACCTGGTTGATTTTTGAATTCTCATGGGAAAGGAGATTTTGGGCTATGCCTTTGAATGCAATATTCCCGGATGTATGATCGCCATGATGATGGGTGTTGATCAGATATCGCAGAGGTGCATCTGGATGTTTTTTGAGTTCATCGAGTAAATGGCCAGCCTGTTCCGGAAATTGGGAATCGATGATGATGCGACATTCAGGTTGTAGGAGCCATCCGATGGTACCACCCTTTTCGGAGAAAAAACCTACGTTGCGGCGCAGAGGGGTCATCGTATACGGTGGCATCATGATGGATTGAAAAAAGGAAGGGAATGTGCTTGCAGGTATTGCAAGGCTTGTAGTTTGGATAAAGGATCTTCGTAGCATGAGATTGTGTACATTTATTTATGCAAACTTTTACCAAAAATAAGCTTTCACAACCATGAATACCTGTGACCTTTACGCTTCCAATTGTATTTACGTTATCATAAACATCCGTAACCACTCAGCTATGTGCTTTCCTTATTGCTTCAGGAAAAATTTCAAATGAGTAGGTGATTTTGGCGACCTGATCAATCATCTTACTGATCGTACAGTACTTCTCGATGGACATCGAGATCGCTTTTTCTGCTTTCCCTTCAGCTACCTGCCCATAGATCTTATAATGCAAGTGGATGCCTGTAAAGATCCTGGGGATCTGGTCCTGGGCGCGGTGGCCTTCGGCTTCGATTTCAAGGTGAATTAGCGGCTGACGCATCTTTTTGAGCAATTCCACAATATCCACCGCTGTACATGCAGCCTGGCTCATCAGAAAGAGCTCAGTGGGGTATGGGGCCTCGTCCAGTCCTCCTGCGGAATGTCCTCCTTCAACAATGACCGAGTGTCCACGGTCATTGGACGCTTCAAACCGGACGGCATCGTTGACCCGTTTTAATGTTATTTTCATGTTATCTGGGCCTTAAAGTAGGTCGAAAGACTCGAAATCTGGTGGTTTCACAATATCTTTGATGTCTCACAGGTCTCATTTTATACTAAATCATCTTCTTATGTGGGTTTTGGCTTTGTTCGGCGCTCATTGGTATCTCTCCCTTTTTACACAATCCTTCTTTCATCACCGGTACGCCGCGCACCGGATGTTTACTATGAATAAAGGTTGGGAGAAATTCTTTTATGTACTCTCCTTTTTTTTCCAGGGAGCTTCCTACCTGAGTCCACGTGCTTATGGTATCATGCACCGCATGCATCACGCTTTTGCGGATACAGAGCATGATCCGCATTCACCAAAATATGATCAGAATGTGTTTGCCATGATGTGGCGGACGCGTAATTTTTATGCCAACCTTTTCCACGGCACATCCGTTCCGGAAGCCACTTTCACTAAAGATCTTCCGGATTGGGATAAATTCGATCGTTTTGCATCTAACCCATGGGTACGTCTTGCATGGATTGCCATCTACGTTCTCGTATATATTGCCTTATCAGCACCCTGGTGGTTATTTCCCCTGATCATTATCCATGCGATCATGGGTCCTTTTCATGGTGTTATCATCAATTGGTTTGCCCACACGATTGGGTACATCAATTTTAAGATGAAGGATACGTCACGGAATCTATTTCCTGTCGACCTTATCATGTTGGGAGAAGGATTGCACAACAATCATCACAAGCATGGAGGCCGTGCTAATTTCGCCTTCAAGAAATATGAATTTGATCCGATCTACCCGATCATTAAAATTCTCGACCTGACAAAAGTGATCCGGATTCGGAAGGCAACTACACTGATTGAAGAGCCAACGCCAACTTCTGCAGTGTATTCTACCCAGATGTCTGAATAAGGAAGTTAATTTTCTTCCGGCAATATATTACTCTTTCTACTGCGTGAGATCACGTAAGGAATAGCTGTTAATACTGTGGCCATCAGCAACAAGATGATCAGCAGGCTCAGGTTACCAAGATCCTGGAAGTATACTACGAAAAGAATAAAGAGCAGATTGACTCCTACCAATACCATCGTGGCTTTCATATGGCTCAGACCGGAGTCGAGCAGTAAATGATGGATATGGCTTCTATCGGGATGCATGGGTGACTTCCCTTTGAATATCCTGACCATAAAGACTCTCAAGGTGTCAAAGAGCGGCAGGATCAGGATGCCAACAGCCATGGCGGGAGCAGCTTTAAACGCATAGGGGGAATTTTGAATCTCAATGTGCACCTCAATAAATTCAATAGCCAGAATTGCGGATATCAATCCAATCATCATCGACCCGGTATCCCCCATAAAAATCCGGGCGGGTGTGATGTTATAACGTAGAAAGGCAATGCACGCACCTGCCAGGGAAAATGCAATGATGGCGAGATCTGTACGGTCTATTAGAAAAAACCAACTTCCTAACGTAAGCGATATCATGGTGGCCAGGCTCCCTGACAGCCCGTTGATGCCATCGATGAGGTTGAATGCATTGATAATCACCAGGATCGTAAACATCGAAAGCAGGATGGCCGGTATCTCGGGGATGGTATATATCCCAAAGATTCCATAGAGGCTGGTGATCTTTACCTGGGCTTTAAATACCAGAATAAAACAAGCGAGGATCTGGCCTGCCAGTTTCCGATACGGAGACATCGGCAGGATATCATCTTTGGCTCCAATCAAAAAGATGATAATAAAGGCACAGAGGATATACTGCAGATCTCCAAATACGCCAAATGGTGTCCAGAGAATAATGCTGAAAATTACCCCGGCGAATATGGCCACACCACCTAATGTGGGGACGACTTCTTCATGTGACTTTCGTTCATCAGGCACATCATAGAGCAGTTTGACCTTTGCAATATTGATGATGCTGGGGATAGCCAGGTAGACAAGGATAAAAGCTGTGATAAAACTTAATATGATGTCATACATACAACTTCAAAGTTAACCCAGATTGTAAAAAGCCCCGGACAATCATCCGGGGCTTCATTAAAATCGAGTCTTTACCAAAAGTTCTTTATTACTCGATGTGAATCATCTTCTTCGTAGCGCTGTAATGGCCGCTATCAAGTCGATAATAGAGCACACCCTGTGATGCAATATCTTTTTTCATTAATTTAATACTATTAGCACCTGCAGCATACTCAGATTCGATCATCCGGATCATTTTCCCTGTCAGGTCGAATATGCTTAGCTTCACTTTTCCTGCTTCCGGCAGATCAAAGCGGATCAACGTCGTTCCGTTCCATGGATTCGGTTCATTCTGATAGAGTGCAAAATCAGCCACCTGAACAGATGTGCGATTCTCGAGTTTCACGTCAAATATTTCACCGTCAGTGGCATAGGCTTCTGCCTCTGTGGTCTTTCCTGACATCCGGATCATATCCAATGCATTTCCAGGCTGTGTCGCCAGGAATTGAAGGACAACCTTGATCTGATTTTTTGAAGCCTCCGCCCCAAAGTCATCACGATTCCAGCTCATAGTGATCACACCATTTTCAAGAACACCTACATGATCGTTCGTGATCTTAATATCCTGGCTACTGATCCCCACATATTCAAGTCCTTGTGTTTCCAATGTCCATTGGAAGCCCAGGAGATCCTGAGGAATCGTCAATGTTACATTTACGAAACCTCCCGTTTCAGCTGTCACATCAGCCTGTGCATTCACAGATAGCATCCTGCGCGAATTCCTGTTGAGGATTTGAAATGCATTTGCTTCTACGGTATTGTTGACATCACCCACTTTGACGCCGATGAAATCAAGTTTGGAATGAGATGATCCATCGTATTGCATATTGATGAATTCTTCAAATGGCCATGGATGGGTCACATCCGTAACTCCGGCACTCACATCAATAAAACGCCAGCTTTCGCTATGCGGGAATTCAGTATAGATACCCAGGATCAGTTTGCGTATTTCAATTAAGTCTATCGCACTTACCGCCTGGCTATTGTTAGCATCAGCTGCAATGTAGAGGTAGGGGGAGTCAAATACTTCACGTCCCAATAAATGTTTCTGGATGCGTACAAGGTCTAGTGTGCTAACGCCATTCCGATGATCGTCATTCCGTTTTGGTACGATTTTATATCGTTGACCATCAACTTCAGGAACAGCTAATACATATCGGCCATTTTCGATTGTCGTCATGGAGTACATGGTTTCTGTATCCTTCTTGAGGGAAACATGAACCAGCTCTACCGCTTCGCTATGCTCAGTCAGGATATGGCCTTCGTAAACGATACTTTCGATGTTACAGTTATTGCTGTTGTCAGTAAATACAACTGTAGTCGTGCAGTAATCCTTATTCCGTTCGCTCCATTCGATCTGTCCATTACAATTATCATCCGTACCACCATCAGCAACCCATATTTGGATAGCCAGTTCTACTCCAAATACGACAATGTTGTCCGGATTAAATACTTTGCTTGGCTGATAGCTATCACCGCTAAAGCTGTATAACAATTCTGCCGAAGAGGTACAATCATCAAAACTTGATGCATTGAAATCTTTTGCCCATAAGGTGACTTCACAACCGATCGGCATCAATACCGTGCTTAATCCCTGGATACAAACAGGACTTGGTTGTTTACAATCTTCCAGCCTGATGAGATATTCACAATGTGCCCATTTGCCACAACCATCTTCCACACTCCAGAGAACACGGTGATAATCACCACACCATTTACTATTGTATGGAATACCATTCCGGCGGATCGATTGAATCGAACTTTCTTCAGTATTGAATTCCAGCACTGCCTCCTTATTTTCATTAAGGGGAGCTGTTGATCTTGGCTTGATCTGGATAAACTCTGTACCGTTATTGAGATATAATTTCACATCGTAGTACACTTCTTCGCCGCATGTTTCCCTGACAATTTGTTGTAGCGTTACATGTACACTACAGCTGCTGGAGAGCGGATCGTTTTCACCCAGGAATGCCTGGTTCGTAGCTGGCAATCTGATACCCGGATCAGCTACACAAAGTGTCACTGGCGATGAAGGACAGTTCACAAATTCAGGTGCAGTTTCGTCATGCACTTTAATCACTTGTGTATACGACCACAACCCATATCCGGTAAGTGGATCATACTGGCACCAGTCAATTATTTTCCATTCGCGGAGTATCTTGAAGCAAGCTCCATCAGTAATTTCGAAACGTGTATCCTCATACGTCAACCCGATCAGATTGCATTGGTCAGATATGATGACAGGTTCACCAAGATCTCCAAATTCATCAGGACAATCTGTGATCAGAATATCGCAAGGCCAGATTACACCGTCATTCGGGTTATTGTTATTACAATTCTGGTCAGTGATATAGAATGGTTCGAAGTCGATCACCCAGATACGTTGCGTACATGTTGCCGGAATTGAATTTTCAGAATCTTTTGCAGTGAATCTTCTTTCGATCAGTTTCACAGCCCCCGGAGGTGCATTGCCTGGCAGGTCATCACCTGAACAATCGTTGAATACGCGAACGCGCACTTCCAGATTTGCCTGACAATTATCATCAGCCCAACCGTCAATACCCCAGAAATGTGGTTGACTGAATTGGGTATTTCCTTCATCATCTATAATGATTGGCTGGCGTGCTGATTCATCTTCATTGTAGGCTGCAGCATCGAGCATATTACCAAAGACATTACTGAGCGGATCTTCTTCCAGTTGACCGTTATTGTTGACATCTTTAAAGGTGGACTCTTCGACATGGAACCAGAAGTCACAGCTTACTGTAATATCCGGAGGACACTCTATATACGGAGCCAGTTTGTCCTGCACTTCCACTTCCACCATACAATAGTTCTTATTGCCTGCGAGATCGGTTACTTCGAGTTCAACCATGATAGGCGTTGATCTTGACCCGACCCGTGGAATATCGCAACATGCGAAAGGAACACACAGGTTACGTGAGGTACCTCTGTCATCAGAGTTCACAATGCCATTCGGTACATGATCCTCACAAGCACCATTTGTCGTCCAGTCAAAATCAATACAACTGTCCATACGGCGTGCACGGAATGTAACAGGTCCGCAATTATCGTAACTGCCATCATCAAACACAGAGGCTGGAACTAATGTAATACCAAAAGGTCCATCATTCGTAAGACTTACAACTGTATGATGATCACAATTCGCCACAGGGACTACATCATCCTCTACGGTGATCGTGAAACTACACGTGCTGCTGTTGCCGCAAAGATCTGTGACTGTCCAGATGACAATGTGTGTACCCAATTCAAGTCCGTTGATAACAAAGTTATTTCCAAACTGGACCATAACTCCTGAGCTCGTGGAGAGATCAAAATCCACTACATCGCTGCACTCGTCATATGCGATTGGTTTTGGTACGCTGACGTTGGCATAACAGTACCAGAAGTCTGTTCCGACTGTAATATTAGACGGACAAGTAAGGATCGGACCTTCGTCATCACTGAGCTTGATAATTTGTGTGGCTTCGACTATTTCAAGTGTACACCAATCAAGTACAGTCCATGTACGGAGGATCTTTGTTCCACCGCCGCAATCCTGCAATACTTTATCCCAATATCCTAAGAAGAGGTTACATAATCCTGCTTCATCTGTGAGATCAATACCCTGTATCTGAGGCCATCCGGTAACATTTGGATGGCTGCTGGTACCACAATCACCTTCGTAATTTGGTGGGAATACAAGACTATCTATTGAAAGAGGTTCGATGTTGAATTCCTGCACGCATGTATCTGACATACCACTGCTATCAATCGCTACCCATGTCACCGTGATACCACCTACACCACATCCCTGATCGTCTACGATAAGACTTATGATCTCTAATGAGAATAACCCACAATTTTCAATCACTTCAGGATACAGGTTGGCAGGAATATTTCCTGAAGCAAGCAGATCCACATCGAGACAAGAGATGGTACACGAGTCTGCGGTTGATCCCGGAGGACAGGCGCAGATGATCTGAGGTGCTAATTTATCTTCCAGACACACTGTGCCCCAGCAGGAATTGCCTGTATCAGGATCTGTGATCGTTACTGTATAACAATTATTGATTGGCAGACCGACGATAAGAATCCATCCGGTATCTGATCCATAATTTTCGACGGTAATAATGAAGTCATCATAACATCCGTACTGATCGCCTTCAAGGATCATGTCTGCAAAAAGGTGTGCTTCGCAGTTGGCGTCGACACTGACATTGACGGTGTTGTTGCAGGCAAGGAAAACTGGTCCATCATATTCAAGTACAGTAATCGTAAATGAACAGGTTACCGTGTCTGAGCCATTTGTAGCCTGAAATTCCTGGATGGTGACTCCGATTGGGAATGCATCACCCGACGTAAGACCTGAATTATCAATCTGTGTAATTTCAACTTCCGTGCCACCGCATAATGATGATGCTTCGACAACATAGTGGACGAAGGCGGTACATTCACCAGGTCCTAAATTGATCGTAATATCATTTGGGCAATCAATTTCAAGGATACCACCCATTCCGGTAACGTTAGCAATACAAGTGGAGGTATTTCCGCATTCGTCTGTTACCGTAAGTGTTACAGGTATGGATGATACGCCTACAAACTGATCACAGGAGAATTCGCTTTGCGATATAGCTAATGTGACTGCGCCACAATTATCTGTGCTTCCATTATCCAGATCTTCCGGCGTAATTGTAACTGTTGTCTGGCTACCGAAATCAATATTAAAATCATTACAAATCGCTGTTGGTGGTGTCAGATCGGCAACAGTGATGATTTGTGTACAAGTTGCTGAGTTACCGCATTGGTCATCAGCCCGATATGTTCTGGTCACTGTAAAGTTGTTAGGACATGTTTGACCTGTTGTTACATCACCAAGATGCGTTACGGTAGCTGAACCGCAGTTATCCGTAAATATTACAGCTGCTGTATTGACAGGAGGAACTGCTGAAGCACATGACACAGTCACATTGGCCGGGCATGTGATCACAGGGACTGTATTATCAAAAACTGTTATAACCTGGTTACACGTTGCGCTGTTTCCGCAAAGATCTGTGGCTATATATGTTCGTGTAAGAGTAAATCTGCTGGCACAAGTTTGATTCGTTGTGACATCTGCAAATGTTACGGTTGCTGTGCCACCGCAATTGTCAGAAGTCACGATTGCACCCGGTGTAGCTGCTGGTACCAGGTTAGCACATTGTACAGTCACATTCGCGGGACAGGTGATCGTTGGTGCTGTATTATCAAAAACTGAAATTACCTGAGCGCAGGTTGCTGAGTTACCACAATCATCTGTTGCTCTGTATGTACGTGTTAATGTGAGGCGGTTAGCACATGTCTGGTTGGCTGTAACATCACTTACAAATGTGACTGTAGGTGTTCCACCGCAATTGTCAGAGGCAACGATACTCGCTGGGTTTACAGGATCAACGAGGTTTGCACATTGTACTGTGGCATCTGCCGGACATGTTATCGTTGGTACGGTGTCGTCAAAGACAGTAATTATCTGTGCACATGTGGCGGAATTGCCACATGCATCGGTTGCCGAATAGGTACGAGTTACCGTTAAGCGATTTGCGCATGTTTGGTTAGTCGTGATATCACTGACAAATAATACAGAAGGTGCCTGACCGCCGCAATTATCTGATGCTGTAATAGATCCTGGAGCCGGAGCCGGTACAAGGGCAGCACATTGCACAGTAACATTGACAGGACACGTGAGCGTTGGTGCAGCTAGATCAGAGACAGTAATAATCTGGGCACAGGTAGCTGAGTTTCCGCATGCATCTGTTGCCAGGTAAGTTCGTGTCAAAGTGAAACTATTGGCACATGTTTGACTAGAAGTGACATCTCCAGCAAAGGTAACTGTGGGGGTGCCGCCGCAATTATCTGTAGCCGTTACAGATCCTGGCGCAGGGGCCGGAACCAAATTGCCACAGGCAACCGTAACATTTGGAGGACATGTAATTGTTGGCAGTGTAGCATCAAAGACATTGATAATCTGCGTACAAGTTGCTGTGTTACCACATGCGTCAGTAGCCTGAAAGGTTCTTGCTAAGGCGAACCTGTTTGCGCAGGAAAGATTTGTAGTAACATCACCTATAAATGTAACTGTGACTGTACCGCCACAATTATCGGATGTTACAATAGTACCAGTGTTCACGGATGGAACCAGACTGGCACATTCAACTGTGATGTCAATGGGGCATGTTATCGTAGGAGCCGTATCATCAAATACAGTAATGGTCTGTGAGCATGTAGCAGAATTGCCACAAACGTCTGTTGACTGATATGTTCTGGTAACCGTTAACTGATTAGCGCAAATTTCGTTTGTGGTAACATCACTTACAAAGGTCACTGTCGGTGTACCATCGCAATTATCTGATGAGGTGACTGAAGCTGTGTTGACTGGTGGAACCAGGCTAGTGCACTGTACAGTGACATTGGACGGGCATGTTATCGTTGGGACTGTACCATCAAATACAGTGATTGCCTGCGTGCAATTGGCGGTATTACCACATGCATCAATTGCCTGATATGTACGGGAAATTGTAAAACGATTGGCACAAGTAATATTTATTGTAGCATCATTTACAAATGTTACTGTAGGTGTGCCACCGCAATTATCAGAGGCGACGATACCGACGACATTTGGAGCTGGTACCAGACTGGCACACTGTACTGTAACCGGTGCAGGGCAGGTGATGGATGGAGGTGTATTATCAAATACAGTTATAATTTGATTACAGGTCGCTGAATTCCCGCATGCATCTGATGCCTGATAGGTTCGTGTAAGTGTAAATCGATTTGCGCATGTCTGATTCGTAGTGACATCCCCAATAAAAGTTACCGTAGTGGTGCCGCCGCAGTTATCAGCAGTGCCTATGGCACCTGGATTTGGTGGGGGCACAAGACTTGCACACTGGACAGAAACATCAGCAGGACAGGTAATCGCTGCAATCGTATCTATGACTGTATAGGTTACAACACACGATTGTGCGTTACCAGCTCCATCGGTTACCGTAAATGTCCTTGTGATAATTAATGGACTGGCAGGACAACCAGTGCCTCCGTTGTTGGTATCTGAAGATGAAATAGAAACATCATCGCAAAATTCAATTACGACGATTCCGCTTTGTGCTGGAGTTGGCACATTTGAAACACATTGAAATGTACCACCGTTAGAAGGCGGGCAAGTGATGATAAGTTCGCAACATCCTGATACGGTTACACTATCGATTGCTATGCAACCATTCGCATCTGTTACAGTAACAAAATACTCACCTGGAGGGACATTCGAGAGATCTTCTGTCATAGCGCCGGTGGACCATAAATACGTATACGGAGGTTGTCCTCCTGTTACAGTCAGATTGACATTTGCATTTTGTTGGTTAG
>JBBREG010000038.1:0-18238 GCA_038203125.1 Chitinophagales bacterium | reverse complement strand
AATAAAAAATCCACCATAGCTGCTTCCATACCATTTGGATTGTATATCTGTTGTTGGAACCAAATGACTCACCATCTCGCGAGGGATCGTTCGACTCAGCGAAACTTTTCTTCGCGCCGACAGATAATTAAGCCGAAGTGTATTGAATTTTTGTCTGAGTTTTTGCAGCATATACTATCAGAAATAAACCACCATTCGTGAGTATGCAAACATACAATGCAAATTGGAGGAAACTGAAATCCTTTTTTCAATTACCGGATCAAAGTGATGTCTCCGGTCTCCGTTACTATTTGATCCCTGCATTGGTAGGTTAGCAAGTATGCAAACACTCCGGGATTGGATGGTTGCTTGTGCTTGTCAAACCCTTCCCATCTCACCGGCCAAGTTGACGTCTGATATGTCATAGTTCCGAACCTATCGAAAATTGCAAAGTATTCAATGGTCGGGGTAAATTGTTGGCTTGTATAGAGTTCTAAAAAATCATTCACACCATCTCCATTTGGAGAAAAAACATTGGGTATAAATAAGGATCCTCCTTTTATTTCCAATATGCGCACACTATCGCAGCCCGTTATTGATATCAGTGTATCCACATAAACTCCTTCCTCGGTATATTTGGCAAAATCATCGATACAAAGTGATCCAATCACATTTGTCGCGACGGGGGATTCAATTGTAAGGCTCAATATCCGCAAACTGTCGCAACCCGCTGAAGACAAAAAAGTATCTACATACATGCCGGTGGCATCGTAATGTTCAAAAGATTTACCGGCGCAAATCTGTACAAATTCTTCTGTGGAAACGGGACTGATTACCTCTAACATTAATTGCCTTATACTATCACATCCATTGGTTGACTGAAAGGTATCCACATATATTCCCGTCTGCATATAGCCCAGATAGATTTCCCCTTCGCAAACGGAATGATCGATAATAATTTGTTGAAGAGGCAGGACTGTCAAATCCAATAACAGGATCGTATCACAATTTACACCTCCTGAAATGGTGTCAATGTAATCACCTGTACTGGCGTGCCCAAGGTAAATTTCTCCCTTACAAATAATCCAATCTAAATTTATAACAGGTAACTGAACATCAAGATGTAGTGTTCTTATACTATCGCAACCAAAAGCAGAAGAAAACGAATCTACGTAAACCCCGGTCATTGAATAAGGGCCATACATTTCACCAGGGCAAATGGAAATATTTAGAGTTGATAGTATCTGATTAGATACCACTAAATCCAGGATCCGGACACTATCGCAACCACTAATGCCAGTGAACACATCTTCATAAACACCTGTGGAAGAGTAACCTTCATATATTTCGCCCGTACAGATGGAGACAGATAGAAAGGTTTGTTCAATATCCACTATGGTTAGTTCGAGATATCGAACGGTATCACATTCATTCGGAGGCCCCTGCAGTGTATCTACAAACGATCCTGCTGACTGGTATCCTGCATATTCTTCTCCTTCGCAAATACTTACATCAAGGGATGTCTCTAACGGAATCACACTCAATTCAAGTTGGTGAATTGAATCGCATCCCAACACGGATTCATATTCATCCATATAACTTCCTGTTACACCATATCCGAGATATGACTCTCCAAGGCAAATTAAATGTTGTTCAAATGTATGAAGGGGATCAAGGACGGTTAAATTCAAGGTGTTGACACTATCGCAGCCATCATTCGTGACAAAATAATCAACGTACTCTCCGGAAAGTGAATATCCCTCGTAACTTTCTCCGGTACAAATTGAAATAGTCTGATAGCCATACAAAGTATCTGTCATGGAACACTCACCTGAAGGCATTAAATCAGCGATGACCGGTTCCGGATCCTGGCCATTGGTAATTGGGCTGACAGAAAATTCTATCGGTGTCACGCTATAAAAAACCGCTGTATTTATGTTTATAACCGGTACGGATACCGGAACAGAGTTCATACACTCGTTTGCCACATTTCCATCCAGGTCAGTGCGCACAATGAGCATATCGGAAGATCCGTTTGTGGATAATCCGGTTGCGGTAAATATTAAATTCCCTCCTACTTCAATAAGTTGTGAAGCTGCTCTTTCGATGGTAGAGGATGCAATCATAGCGCTTGGGTCAAGCAGTTTACTCCATATTACATCCCCGTTTGAATTGATTTTAAACAACACAATCTCTTTTGGAGCTGGTGCTGCTTTTAAACCTAATACAACATATCCATCGCCTGACTTAATGATTTCATAAGCTTCGTCACTTGAACCGGGCAGATCATACTGTTTGGCCCAGATTAATGTTCCGTCGATTCCTGTCTTCTGAATAAATAATTTATTGTTGCTTACATTAATTCCCACCGGATCACCGAAGTAGATAGAATATATTTCATCATTGTCAATTACCAAATCAATACCATACAATCGTGCGGAGAGATTTGCGGGGACATGTCCCAATTTAACCCACATCTGCGCACCATTATTTGGGTTGATTTTGACAAGTGCGTGTCTCATTTTCGAATTGACGAATCCATCTGTATAGCGGCCTACACCATAAATGAAATTCTCATAAAAAACCAGGTCTACAAGATGTTCGGAATTTCCGAGATGATAGTCCCTGGAAAATCCCGGAATGATGGTACCGGTGTTTTTATTGATTTCCAATAATTCACTATCATTATTGCTGGCGGAAGTGTGGGAAGGGTTATTTGATATTACATAATTTGCCCCATTACCTTTCTGTAAAATGCAGTATGCTTCATTTCCCTGAGCGCTACTTATATCCCGTGCCCACAAAATCTGGTGGGTGGTAGGATTGTATCGAAAAACAAATAGTTCATCCCCGGGTATAGAGCCTCCTGTAGTACCAACCACAGCCAACATTCCTTCTGAGTCCAGGAAAATAGAGTTTATATCATGTGTCTGGCCTGGTAGTATTTCCATGGTTCGCGACCAGAGTACCATTCCCTCGAGATTAATTCGAGCAAGCAAAACGCTATCATCTGTAAAACCACCGAGAAAAAAACCATCTCCCTCTGCCGTAGCTACCAGGCATTTAGCTCGCTCATTTGCCATTGGAGAACCATAAACACTACCAACCGATACAAAGCAGTCACTTTGCGCTTCTATCGTTTGAAAGAAAACACATTGTAATAGAATAATGCCAATAACTGCATTCCGCATTCTCACAAAGAATTGGTTATTTAAAGATAAAAGGATTAATCTTAAAGAAGTCTGCCAGAAATTGAGTGAGCTATCGGATTGTAAACTTGCTGTGCGTGCAGGGAAACTGCAAATAAAAAGAGGACATGGACTAAAACGGAGATTCGTGATTTCATTCCAGGAGGTTTTACGTAATACCCTCAAGCTAAATATATTCACATAGCAACCCCACAAAAATTGGAAAATAAAATGGCTAAATTTTAATTCCTTTCCACTTCATTCCGCTTTTTCGCAATCGCTGGGCCGATCAAGTTATTTCCCTTATTCGTCACTACCACATTGTCCTCTATGCGAATGCCAGTAAAATCCCGGTAGGGCTCAAGCTTATCATATTTAATAAAGTCACTAAACTTTCCTTCGCTTTGCCAGAGATCAATTAATTCCGGGATAAAATAAATGCCGGGTTCAACGGTTAATACAAAACCAGGTTCCAGTTCTCGCGCGAGACGTAAGTAGGCTGTTCCAAATTGTGTGCTGCGTTGTACATTTTTTCCGTAACCCACATTATTTTCTCCGAGGTTTTCCATGTCATGCACATCAAGACCAATCATATGTCCAAGGCCATGCGGAAAAAATAAAGCATGTGCACCTGCTGCAACAGCTTCATCTATGTCGCCTTTCATCAGGCCAATTTCCTTCAGGCCTTTCGCAATAATTTTTGCCGCACCGAGATGCACGTCCATATATTTTACACCTGGCTTTACAGCTTTAATGGAATCTGTTTCTGCTTTTAATACCAGGTCATATATCTCTCCCTGACGTGTGGTGAATTTTTCACTCACAGGATAGGTGCGGGTTATATCTGCAGCATAGTGCATGTTATTTTCAGCTCCAATATCACATAACAACATCTGACCACGCTGTAATTGACGATGATATTGGTTGTTGTGGAGTGTCTGGCCCTGTACTGTACATATCGCCTGGTAGGAAAGACAACCACCATGTGCAAATGCAATCCCTTCTGCCAACCCACGAAGATCTGATTCAAACTTTCCTGGAGCAGTTGATTTTTGTAATTGTGCATGAATGGATGCTGTAATCCGCATCGCATCATCCATTTGTTCAATTTCTTCTGAACTTTTATGGCTCCGCTGATCAATCACGGCTTTGACCAATGCTTCTGAATGCCCATTGGTCATTTCGGTAATCGATCTGCCCAATAATTTGGCCATGAAGATCATGCGGTCACCATGGTAGGGGGGCAGGTAATGTGTTTGTTTGCCTTTTATTTTTTTACCAAGCGATTCAAGTGATGCATATTGTTCCGCTCCTATTTTGTCTGCAAGCTGGGATAGTGTCGGCTGAGGACCCATCCAGACAATTTCTTCGATATCGGCATCATGTCCAAATAAGATTGAAATTCCCTGATCCGCATCCATAAGCCCGGCCATACCGGGTTGAGAGATCCCGAAATAATAAAGGAACGTACTATCCTGCCGGAAGGGATAAGTATTTGCCTTATAATTAAATGGCTGTTCTGTAGCGCCGGGCAACAGGATCATGCCGGATCCAATTGTCTTCATCAATGCAGTGCGGCGGGCTGCATATATATTTGCATCAAATAAATTCATAGCGGGAAAGATAAGAAATCAAAACCGCTCCCTACTTCCGCTGAAACACATACACCTTCTGATCTGATTGGGACTGATGTGATTGCACATCGCCATCCCACACCATCACTGCCGGTGCATTGAGCCGGAATTCTGCTATGCCGGTAGTCGTATAATGCTCCTGCACCCACATCATCATATCCCTGAACATCTGTAAGCCTTCATACCCACCCGTCCAGGATCCGGAAACTGTATTCCATACAATGTATTCAGGAAAACATGCTTTCATATCTGCCATATATTCCGTCTGAAGTGGCGGAGATTTTTCAGGATCCGATAACATCGGGTACATAAAAATATGTTTGGAACATCCAAACCGATCTGCAGCAACAAGAACACCTGGTTCCGATCCCATGACTCCAATCCGTTCACCTTCCTTTACACGTTTAGATAATTCTTCACCAATCAATTCCAGTTCAGGAAACATTTGGTTATATATCTTCTGATGGATGGTGATGTAATTGGGTTTGATAAAATAATCCGACTGCCTGATAATGGGCACCATAATTAAAAGTGCTGCTAATGCTAAACTTATGATCGTTCCTGTAGTACCCGCTTTCAAATGAATATAGTGTACTGCAATTGCCGTAAGTAAAGCAATACCTGGCAGTGCCAACACAAAATAATGCGAGTAGAATGCCGCACCTATCACTACACTACCCAACCCCAGTACGGCCATCATCACTGCAAACCAGGCTGCACTCTTTTTAAACCCCGACATATAGGCCAATACAGCTCCCGGAATCGCCAGGAACCACATCAACTGAAAATCTTTAATCACCTTCGGGAAAACATTTGCAAATAATTCCCACCGTGTCATGTTAAATGTCGCTGCCATACTTGCAGGCTGTGTATACGTCCAGAAGATCAATTGATCCATCCGTCCGGTCACCATGAAATAAAGAATGATGAACACTAACGGTAGAAAACCGCCAATACCCATCAGAATATATTCCATGATGGGAAGTTTTTTGTCAGTTATTTTTATCCAATACAACCTGATCGGCCACCAAAGTATAGCAGCAAGAATGCAGAAGACAACACTTTGCTGTTTAATAGCAAATGCAAATCCCAGCATGAGACCCGCTATTAAAAAATTGTATTTCTTATCTGTATGAACACCTTTAAAAAAGAATAACCATCCTGCGAGAACAAAGGGCAACAATAGCTGTGTAGCGTGCGCTGCAAATCCGGATACATTTGCACTCACTACTAACAGGATGAAAAAGGCCGTTGCTAAACCTGCTGTAAAACGATTGTAGAGATCCCGTACAAGCAGATAAAAACAAAGCGCGGAAACAATATTCGCAAGTAACAATCCAAGATGTACACCCAGCGATTGGTAGCCGAAGAGCGTCGTAAAAATGGCATACAGTAAGTAGAGACCTGGCAGCTTATTATCTACCATATCGACATACAGGCTCTTGCCTCTCAGCAACCAATGCCCGATATAGGCAAACCCTGCTTCATCACGTTCCATGGGGATGTGCAGGAGCCGCAAACGCAGCATGAATACGATAAGAGCTGTTACCCCGAGAAGCGCTATTGGCCCCCATTTGAGTAACATATTATTTGAACCCGAATGCCGGATCTTTGGCGTTTTACTATTTGTAGGACTAGTTCGGGAAGTAGTTGGCTTTTTCTTTCCGGCTTGTTTTGTCATGGTGTGATTATGGGTTCACCCGTTTGTATTTTTTCCACAGATCCCTGAAGTTTTTTGCCATCGCTTTTGCTGCCTCAGCGCTATAGGTAATCACTTCATTACTGTCATCTGTAGCAGGAGCCGCGCATGCCACACAGGTGGTGGATGCATCATAAATCGCAAGCTCTGTGATGAACGGTGTAAACTCAGATGAAGGCAGGATCAGGAAATTGTTGATGATATCCTGTTCCGTCATGTTGTACAGTTTCTGATAAAGCTTCAGGTTTTTTTCGATCTGTGCAGTGGCCGGGACGATGTATTTATATTTTGTGTTTTCCCCGAGGTTGACACTTACGAGTTCTGAAAAATCTTTGTTTTCAATATCGTAATGCAGGGTGGGTGAGACGACCCACACTTCGTTAGACTTATTCTCCAGTTTGATAAGTTGCTTTAAGGTCATGTGCTGAATTTTTTGCTAAAGTACTATTCCGCGACTCAACATGACACCTTAAAAAAATGGGCTTCTAATTCAGGTAGGTCCGAATGGTCTCCAGTAACTCATCCGTTGGGCTTTCATCAGCATGATTATTTTTGATCACCCCGATGAGATCCGCTACCAGGTCGATCCGGAATCCCAGGAGGTACCCGAACTCACGAATGAGTAATTCCTCCTCGGCAGTTATGACTCCATTCATATCCATCATAAAGAGCAGGTAATACAGGATCGTCATACGGTCCCGCTCACTCTCAGGCATTTTGCCATTCCGGCTCAGGTCCTCGGGCGTAAGTGCTGCAATGTCCTCCGGTGTCATGCCCATCTCGGAGGCTACTTTAAGGATATACATGTATTCTTTGCGGTCCTTGTGCCCATCCGCATCCATCATTCGCAGGAGCATGTATATCACAGCGGCGCGGTATCCTTCAGCAAGAGAGAGCATAGGTCTATTTGATATTAAAGACGCGGGAAATATTAAATCCAAAGTGGATATCACCGTCTGCCCAGTCACCCACGGTCTCTGTGATAAAACCCTTTTCAATCATGGACGTGCTGTTCGTAAAATGTAGCTGGAACACGTGGCCACCTGTCTCAATGTCAAAACCTACACTTAATGAATTGCGGTATCCGGATGCCAACTGATTCGGCAGTACATATATATACTCTCCATTGATCGAAGTCCGTTTGCCCAGTTTGACCCTGGCGGCAGCTCCGAGGGCTAATACATCATTTTCTTCGATTTCTGTAACGACCAGATTCCTGTGTACAATAGTTGGTGATAGCTGCATACTAAACGCATCTGAAAACTTTCGGCCGATGATCAGTTGACCGGTGTAATAGAGTTTACTGCTGAAATAATTTTCGCGATTGGGATCTGCAAATTTGATTGTTTTAATGGCGGTGGTTCCCAAAAGGCATACAGTAAATGGTGTACTTCGTTTGCCTGTTGATTGTCTTAGCAATTTGAATTTAACAAAGGCGTCATATGTTTTTTCAAAACTACTTCTACCGATACCCACCATTAATCTGTCGGTGATACCATAATCACCACCGATGCGAATCGTTGCCTGATCAAGGCCAAACAACTCATAAAATGAACCGTTCAAAAAACCAAAGCGGTGAGAAATCTTTATATCAAGTTCGCCTGCTGCTGTGTTTTCGAGTGAATGTAAATTGACTACGCGGTTGGCTTTAAAGCTTGCCGTGGTATAATTTGTTGTTTCCTCCTCGCCCAGGAGTGACAACAGATCTTCTTCTTCCTGTGCTGAAACTGACAGTGTCATTGCGATCAGAAGTGATGTATAGATGATCTTCCAAATGTTCATTGTTACTCGTGTTTAGAAATCGGTTTGAAATTACAAAGAAAAAACCTCTATAATCATAATCATGAATCATAGAGGTTCTACTGTATAAAAATGAAATACTTGCCTTAGTTGGCCTGCATCAGCTGATAATCGGCGCTTACCTGGATATCGACTGACTTGGCAATATTATCCGCTACAAGCTTCGGAATTTCAATTCCGTAGTCTGCTACGAGGATACTTAATTTGCTTTTTGCTGTAATAGTACCTCCCTTGACAGTAATAACACCAGTCGTGGTTACTGGTTTAGTAACTCCATGGATTTCCATCTGACCTGTTACATTCACGTTGTAATCGCCGTCTTTTTTGAAGTTAACTGCACTTAGATTGTCTATTTTTCCTTTGAATTTGGCTTTAGGATACGTGCCACTTTCCATGTAGTTCTCATTGAAGTGCTCCTGCATAAGGGATTTATCAAATTTAAAACCCTGGATCAGGACAGCCCATTCATAATTTCCCGTAGCTGCATCCAATACTGTACTGGCAGCCGTATTGGTAGCTTCGATTTTTTCCATCGGCGAATCCGAATGAAATGTAATTTTTCCGGTTTTGGAAAAGTATTTCTGTGCCGATACAAATTGCACTGAACACAATATCAAAAGCAATACAAATAAATTCTTCATTATATTTTTATTTTATCAGGTTATCAAATTGTACTGAGTGATGTCATAGTTTAATCGTTGACGACTGTTGATTGCACGAGGATCACGTCGCTCAGGTATCCGCTACACAGTCCTTTTATCGTTGCGTCTTCTCCTGCTTTGAGTGCTGTCACATCTTTTCCATCTTCCATTTCACAAATCACGAGTGCGATTGGATTGGAAGTCTCCAGTTGGACTTTGTGTTTACCATCTTCAGATGTAATCGTGGCTACCTTACCCTTCACCTCTACTACCTTTCCGAGATATTTATCATTCGCTGTTTTTTCATCAGCTTCATAGTCGGCCAGGATCTGGTCTGCAGTTACGTTCACGTCAGCTTTTTTACGTTCAAGGCTGGCGACAGGTTTGTTATACATGTAGTATGCAATACCCGCACCTGCAATAAAAAGCACAATCAGGGCTATGACAATTTTCATGGTTTTATTTGGTTTTAGACTGTATCATGAAGGCATCCATTCTATGGGCAGCCTAAAGGAATTTTAATTATTAGGTGCCCCATCGGTAACCCACTGTTCTATTTTTGCAATATCACACGCGATCAGTTTCGAAGCGTTTTGTGGCATCGGTGAAAAACCAGCAGCATGATTGATCGCTCCCACCAATTGGCCACTATTTACATACTGCAGTAAGTTGTTGTGACCTTCCAGAGTGATATTAGCAGTATTTGCAGCTATGCTATGACATACATAGCAATTACGTTGTAGTATAGGTGCGATATTCGTGGTATAGCTCATATTTTCAGTAACACATCCGGTAGATGGATACAGGTTTTCCTCGTTATCATAGTAGCATGCCGTCATTCCCAGCGTAATTACCAGGAAGAGTATTTTAGTTATTGAGTGCGCCATCCTGAATCCATCCGTTTATTTTATCAATTGTACACTGTGGTAATTTTGCAGAGCCTCTTGGCATGGGCTGAAATCCTGAAGCGTGACTTATCGCTCCATATAATCGTCCATTATTTGCTACTGCCTGCACACCACCATGTGTATTCAGTGTTATGCCACCTGAAGGTGCTCCACCCGAATGACATCCGACACAGTTGTTAGCCAGTAAGGGTGCCACGAATCCTGAAAAGGAAACATTCTCCGTATCACATGAACCCGTATTTGGATCGCAGGTTAAATCCTGTGCGCCTTGCAGAATCCATGTTGCGATTGTATTAATTTGGTCTGCTGTCAATCGTTGATTAGGTGGTTGCGGCATTAGTTTATCGGGATCACTTTCCGTAATGACTTCAAAAAGTTTAGATTCATTCAGATTAAATGGCACGATCAGATTGTCTTCATCACTATTGAAAATACTCTGAAAACTTTCTAGTATAATTCCTTCCTGTTGCGATACAGCATCATGACATCCCGCTTTGGCACAATTCGATTTTAGGATCGGCAGTACATCGGTAGCAAAATACACTTTAGCAGGATCACAGGGCACTCCGGATGTATCAACAGGATTTTCAGTGGTGTCAATCGGGTTTTCGGTGGTATCAATCGGCCCGGGATCAATCGGCGTTCCATCCGGTTCGTGTTGGCATGCTGGAGTAAGCATCATAAATGACGATATGAACAGCACAATCAACCAAGCACCTGAGTGCCTGATGTTGGATGCTATGCTATTTATTTCCTGTTGTTTCATTTTCGTGATGTTATAAACGCTAACCGGTTCAGAATTATTGAATTAGAACCATCGCCCCGTACCTGTTTTTGGCCGTTACAACTTGCAAAAAGTACGTTCCGGTAGCAAATGGCAATTTGACATCATGATTTTCATTCAAACGCACTGATTCCTTCATGATAGTTCGTCCCAGCATATCAATTACAAGCACCTGAGCATCCTGGTCGATATCGTTAACATCGAATCCTCGGATGTTGACTTCCGGAGTAGAAACACTTATCGGATTTGGTACAACGATGATTTTCTTCATCTGCACTTCTAAAGGTCCTGTACTCGTTGTGCCCACATATAGTGTGCGGCAATCCGAATCTGTACAGTTGCCTGCGTTGTCAAGAACAAGCAGACATACAGTATATACACCGATAGAAGAAAATTGGTGATAGGGATTATCATCTGTACTTATCTGACCATCGCCAAAACCCCACAAACGCGCACCAATAGGGCCCCCACTTTGGTCCGTAAACTGGTAATGGAGTGGATCACCTGCATTGGTTGAGATATAATCCGCTCGCAATGCGAGACAGCTATCCCTGAGATCCAATGTTTCACAATATGTGTTCACACATCCGGTAGACGTTACAGTAACACACACCTCATAAACACCCAATGCATATGTGTGTGTCGTTGAATCATATTGTGTTGAAGTAGCTCCATCACCAAATGTCCATGTTGCACCAACATTAGGAGCCGAGACATCGGATGTATTATGAAAAACAAACTCAAGTCCATTCTGCTGATAGGAGAATCCCGCACTGCAGACATCTGATCCCAAGCTGAGCTTGTCGCAGAATGTCTTTGCACATTCATTTGCATCGGTTACCGTAAGACATACCTGGAATAAATTAGCCTGGCTGAAGGTGTGTACAGGATTTCTTTCGGTGGATGTAAAACCATCGCCAAAATTCCACGCCCATGATACAATGTTGCCTTTACTTTCATCCGTAAAAGATACTTCCTGGGTGCTGAAATTGATATCATATTTAAAATCTGAACGTACAAGGAAACAGGGATCGCTACAGTCAAATGAGTCAAGTGCTATAGAAATCACACAATCATCCGGACCATTATCTGATACCTGGATAATATGGGACTGTCCCTGTGCGGGAAGCTCTAATGCAAACCGTTGAATACCACCTGTGATGTAAAGCTGATCATTCAACACAGTAGTGCCATGGTTCGTCACGTCGTATGATGCACCTGTGCCTTCGCTGAAAAACCGAAAGTCAACAAAAATATTGCCGTCCTCACACGGATCAGTCGCATGGATCGTTCCCGCCATACCAATGCCACCTGGAGCTCCGTGAGGAATACAGTAATACGGATGGTCTCCGGCCGAGATTATAACAAGATCCCATTCAGATCCTTTTCCAAGCAAACCGGAATTGAATGAGTTAACACCTGCAGCAACATCAGAAGTTATGGTGTGAGGGATAGCACCTGTCCACACGAAATGAATGGTGTCACCCACTTCCACATTTATTTGTGCCGGGTCATAATCAAAATCCCTGACGAGTACTTCGTGTTTACGTCCATTGCCCAGAAAATAATCGATGTCATTCAATTCACAATCTGCATTACATGTACCCACCGTAAAAAACTCACTGGCAGCACAAATAGCGTTATCCAAATCCTGTATGGTAAGGATATGTGTACCGTTGTCTGCAGGATGTGCAATGCTTACCTGGTTAGAACCTCTGCGGTCCTGATATTGTCTTGGATTATTGCCAAAAGGAACTCCATCAACAAATAGATTATAACCCAACAGGCTACCATTGGTAACATCAAAATTCACTTTGACATTTTGATTGTTGTCAGCACATGCAGCAATCACAGTGATCACACCAGACATGCCGATGCCACCAGGACCACCATGAGGCAGGCAGAAGTACGGATGTACTCCGGGAGTATTAATGATTAAATCAAATGTGGCTCCTTCACCTAACAACCCACTGTTCCACACCTCAGGTCCGCTCACCGCGTCTGAAGTTACCGTGTGCGGAATTTCGCCGGTCCACACGAAACGAATGGTTTCCCCTGCGCCAACAACAATTTCTGCAGGGAAATAATCAAAGTCTCTCACTTCTACTGTATGAATAATATTGGTACCGGAATTTACAGCCAGGTTGATGACCGAACATCCGGCACCACATATGCTTGTCAGCACCGGTGTTGTGTAAGCACAAAAACCAGTTTCTAAATCCTGTATTGTCACTAAGTGCCAGGCACCATCACCAGGCAAGCTGATGATCTCATCATTAAAACCAACCGGATTATCATATTGTATGGGTGTGTCTGTAATCTTCACCCCATCTACAAATACATTATAACCCAATGGACTTCCTGCCGAAACCAGGAATGACATATTTGTCAACCAGTCTTCCTGTTCACAGATATCGATGACATTGATGACACCGGACATTCCTATGCCCCCAGGTCCACCATGTGGTTGACAATAATATGGGAATGCTCCTGTCTCACCAATCACGAGATCATAGGTAGCTCCCTGGCCAAGCAATCCACTATTCCATGAATTGGGACCCATGAACTGATCAGATGTGGTGGTGTGAGGAATAGCTCCGGTCCACACAAAATGAACAGTATCGCCAATCAGGACATCAAGGGAAGCGGGTTCGAATACAAAATCTTTTACTTCGATAGTGTGCATTGTACCGCCTTGACCTACTACAAATTCTGAGATCAGACAGGGTCCTGCACAGCCTGGTATCACGACACTTTGTGAGGCAGCACATGATGTGTTTTCAATAAATTGTATGGTGATGTTGCTGGTAATATTATTTCCAACAATCAATGTCGTGTATGTGCCTGCGCCGTTAGCGTCAGTTACAAGCGGCTGTGGATTTAGTTTTAATCCATCCTTATATACATTATAAGATTTGGAAATTTGGTTGGACGTAAAAGCAACTGTCAATGTCACAGTATTACCCATACAAGCGGATACCGATGCTTGTGTAATCGTGAGTGAGCAGGATGATGAATTACACGATGGCACAGTTGCAACTTGTGTAGCAGAGCAGGTATTATTTCCAACATCGCTTACTGTAAATGTATGTGCTTCTCCATCTCCTGTAATTGCCAATGGGATCGTCAGTGTACCCGTATAAGAAAATGCAAACGGTGATCCGGGAATAGGTGTGCCATTATTCAGTACAACAAAACCCTGGCCTGATGTACTCGTGTACTGGATGACCATGTTTCCATTGGCTATACTGCCTGTACAGGAGGAGATGACATTGATGATGCCTGCCATACCTACACCACCTGGTGCACCATGGGGTATACAGTAATATGGAAATGAACCTGTAGCGCCTGGAATTAACTGCCAGGCAGCTCCTTGTCCTAAGAGGCCAGAATTAAAAGCATTAGGTCCGGATGGAGCATCAGATGTAACTGTATGCGGAATTACACCAGTCCACACAAAACTGAGCGTGTCACCTAAGTTGATCGTGATCTCCTCCGGTGAAAATTGAAAATCCTGCACCTGCACTGTATGTGATCCATTCGTACCAAATGCTATTTCCTGGATGGTGATACCACATGGTAATGAGCAATTTGGAGTAGCGATATTGGCAGTAGCGGTACATGAAGGTTCAGCTGAATCTGTAATTACGATTGTATGAGACAATCCATTTCCGGTAATATTTACTGCAGCAGTACTATTGTTGTAATTGAATGTACCTGCTGCCTGTCCATCTACAGTGACACTATATGTAGATGAATTATTGATGGCGCTTACATTGAGTAAGACATTGACCTGCCCTGCATTGCATCCACCATTAACTACAGGATTGAGAGTAACAGAACATCCCGGATTACCACCACCACCGCAATCTGGTGTGATGATGTTTGCGGTGCCACTACAGGAAGTATTGGCTACATCCTGGACTAGAATTGTGTGCACCATTCCATTTCCTGCTACCAGCACTGTAGCTGATTGAGCAGAACCAGGCGCATATAAAAATGTGCCTGCAATATTGCCGTCTACTATGATATTGTAGCCTGGGGTGCCACCATTGGTAGACTGAAAATTAACCTGGACATTCGTTTGACCAAAGCTGTTGCACGGAGGAAGTACATGAATTGTTGCTGCCATCCCGACACCTCCCGGTGCCCCATGAGGAATACAATAGTAAGGATGTGCTCCTTCAGTCAATACTGGACTTGTATATATTGCTCCGTTACCTAACAAACCACTATCCCAACTATTCGCACCTGTAGATACATCCGAAGTAGACGTGTGGGGGATCGCTCCCGTCCATACCCATCTCACGACATCCCCCACAGTGATATTTACGCTATTTGGATTAAATTGAAAATCTTCTACATTGACTGTATGGATTACACCACTTTGACCACTGCCACCTGAAGTAGATGCAGTGACATTAGAGATCATACATGGCAGGTTACAATTTTGTGTTGTGATTTGAGTGGATGCGATACATGTGGGATCACCACTATCTGTTACGACTATAGTATGTGCATTTCCATCACCCGCTATGTTGATTGTAACAGAGGGGGCTGAATAATTAAACGTACCTGCGTTTGCTCCATCAACGGTTACGGAAAACGTAGTGCTGTTATTTGTTGCATTTACATCAAGGGACACAGGCACCATATTGTTGGTACACCCACCAGCAATAGCAGCGGACACCGTGATCGTACACTGCGGATTACCTCCTCCATTACAATTTGGCGTGGTCACGGTTGTCGTGGCACTGCATGATTGGTTAGTTACATCTTTGACCGTGATGGTGTGCGACATTCCATCACCCACCACCAATACAGCGGCGGATTGAACTGAACCTCCCACATAGGGAAATGTACCTGCAATGACGCCATCAACAAGTACCTGGAAACCCTGTGTACCATTACTTTGAATAGTAAAACTTACCTGTACGGTTGTCTCACCTGCTGAATTGCAGGGTGGTAAGACAAAGATGTTACCTGACATTCCGACACCACCTGGAGCTCCGTGCGGTTCACAATAATATCGGTGTTCGCCCTCTGCCAGAAGTGGACTGTTATACGTAGCTCCTGTATTAAGCAAACCACTATCCCAGCTATTTGGTCCGGAGGCGGCATCTGAGGTAGATGTGTGTGGAATAGCCCCAGTCCAAACCCACTGCACGATATCACCAACTGTCATATTGACTACATTCGGATTGAACACAAAATCCTGAACGTTAACGGTATGTACGATACCGCTGGCACCGCCACTGCCACTCGCCGCAATGGCCTGAAGATTTGTGATGCTGCAGGGCAAATTACAATTGGGCGTTGTGACATTGATGGTAGCATTACAGTTGAGATCTACATTATCCGTAATTTCTACCGTATGATTTGCGCCATTCCCTGGTAATGTAATCGTAACAATTGTTGTATTGCCGGTGTAAGCAAAAAACTGATTGGTACCATTATCAATACTTACATTAAAACCCGTACCACCATTTGTAACATTCACTGTAAGTGTAGCAGTGACATTGTTGTTATTACATCCACCAAAATTTCCAACTGTTCCTGAGATGCTACACACAGGAGTTCCTCCTCCCTGATCACAATCCGGCGCGTTGTATGTCATGTCAATATCACATGTGGGATCTGCAACATCACGGATGATGAGGCTATGTGCCAAACCATCACCTGCAATATTTATCGTTCTTGTTTGTGGCCCTGTGCCTGTATATTGAAACGGACTGCCTGGTACAGGTTGGTTATCCCACAGGATGTTGTAACCTGCGGCATTAGCCTGAGTCGTATTAAAATTGATCTGGAGTGGCATCGTGGTTCCACCCGGGCAATTGGATAGAATTTCTCCACTCATCCCTGTGCCACCCGGACCACCATGCGGCTGGCAGTAGTATGGATGGACACCTGGATTGTCAATGATTACATCAAATGTGGACCCACCTCCGATCACGCCTGAATTCCATGCATCGTTTCCACTTGTAGCATCTGATGTCGTACTATGGCCACTTCCCTGCCACGTAAAATGCACTACATCTCCCAACACTATAGCAACACTTTGAGGAGAAAAGAAATCGTCTCCTACTGTAACATTATGTGTAGTGCCTCCGGAAAATCCTACCTGGAGCGAACCTAAAAAACAATCGGAAGAACAGTCTTCGGTAGTAAAAAAGATAGAACGACCACAGGTCTCAATATCGGTTGATTGAATCCTGATTTCATGTTGTACCCCATTACCCGGCACATTAACGGTAACAAAAACAGGATTATCCTCATCAATTTCAAATGGGCTCCCCGGTACGCTCTGACCATCCAGGATCACATCGATCTCATCCGCATTGTTATAGATATCCGAAATATTGATTGTCATAGGGATCAACCCATTCGCGTTACAATTGCCAAGGGTATAGTTGACACCAAAATCACAGATCTCAATGCGAATCTCGATCGACGAATTACATCCGCTTTGTGTCTCTATTTGCAAAACAACATCATACCGGTCCGGTTGCGGAAACGTGTGTGTCGGATTTTGCTGAGTAGAGCCGGAACCGTCATCAAAATCCCAGTCCCATGATACGATGGGGTCATTCACTCCATGTGTGGATAGATCCTGAAAGTGTATGGTGATCGGTGTGGCATCAAAAGTGAATAACGCTTCACAGTTTTGACCCCTTGCAAAAGTGACCAGAAGGCTTAGCACAACGAGAATAAGTATTGACTTCATCCGGGTATATTTCTAAGCAAATCAACGACTTACTCGCGCGGGGTTAAAATGAGCTCCTCCGAACCCGCCAAAAGTTGTGACGAACAGGCCAGATACGTGAAGAGGTTTGTTAACAGTATTCTAAAACTGCGCAGGACACCTGATATATCTGTTAAATACCTTATGATTGGTGGTCGCTCTACTTGCGAGGGTTGATCAATCAGATCCGTTTGGTAGGAATACTTTTTAGTCGGTTCATCGCGTTGAGGACCCATTCCGGACAAACATCGCAGTATTTTTGGAAGACATTTTTAATGGGTAATACGATGAAATTTTTCATTTTAGGGATACTCCTTACTTGCTGTTCGTTAACTGTCTCCGCTCAGAAGGCGCTTGATGTGTATGTATTCATTGGTGAAGAATGCCCCGTTTGCAATTTTATGGGTAAGCCTTTACGTCTGATCTATGAAAAGTATAAAGAACAGGCCGACTTTCATCTTGTATTTCCATTAAAAAACAGCAACTATAAAACCTCGCAGCTCTTTAAAGAACAATATGGTCTGCTTGCTTTTGAAACCATCCTGGATAAGGACCAAAAAATAACAAAGCACCTGGGTGCCAGTGTAACACCTGAGGCGATCATTACCAATAAAGCTGGTGAGGTTACATATCGTGGCCGGATCAATAGTGCATATTACGCACCCGGCAAAATGAAACACAGTTCAATCAAAGATGATCTTGATTTAGCTTTAGCTTCACTCCTGAAAGGGCAACAGGTTGCCACCCCATGGCCACTGCCTGTAGGTTGTTATATCACGATGTATGCATCGAAGTAGTTTTTTAACTCTTTTCATCTTTTCCTTTTTGTTCGTCCGGGCACAGGATTCCTATATCACCTA
>JBBREG010000037.1:0-19016 GCA_038203125.1 Chitinophagales bacterium | reverse complement strand
TTCAACAACATCGAACTCATCACCGATAGACCATTACGTGACAACCTGCGCGAAATCGAAGAAGTCAAAAAAAGATTTCCACACAATGCTGTCATCGCATCACTCATGGTGGAGACGAGAGAAGAATGGCACCAGATCATGCGCGATGTCACTAACGCCGGTGCCGATGGCGTTGAACTAAATTTCGGTTGCCCACATGGCATGTGCGAACGCGGTATGGGCAGTGCCGTTGGACAGGAACCTAAGATCCTGAAAATGATTGTGGAATGGGTAAAAGAAGTTGCATCCATTCCAGTCATTGTCAAACTCACGCCAAATATCACTGACATCACACGTCCAGCGGTTGCAGCTGCCGAAGGGGGTGCAGATGCCATCTCATTAATCAACACAATCCAAAGCCTTGTAGGCGTTGATATCGATAATTTTGTTCCGTATCCAGTTGTAGATGGCAAGAGTACAAATGGCGGATACTGTGGCCCCGCAGTAAAACCGATCGCGATGAATATGTTGAAGAATTGTGCGCAAAATCCGAATGTCAATATTCCGATCTCCGGTATTGGTGGTATCGAAAACTGGCGCGATGCAGTCGAGTTCTTTTTGCTGGGTGCTACCACAGTACAGGTGTGCACGGCAGTTATGCATTATGGTTTCGGTATCATCCGCGAAATGGTTGCTGGCCTGGATCAATACATGGATGAAAAAGGTTTTAGAACCATCACCGACATGCGTGGCATGGCATTGCCCAATGTATTGCATTGGGAAGATCTCAATCTCGATTATAAGATCGTTGCAAATATAGACGAATCAAAATGTATCGGTTGTCAGTTGTGTTACACAGCATGTGAAGATGGTGCACATCAGGCAATAGGTTTGAAAACTGATAGTACAGACCGCAAGCCGTATATCATTGAAGAAAACTGCGTCGGTTGTAATCTTTGTTCACTCGTATGTCCTGTTGAGGAATGTATTACCATGGAGCGACGTGACGATGGAGACTCAACCACCACTTGGGCTGAGCGTACGATAGAAAATAATATTCCAGTCTCATTCAATGATGAACGCGCAGGTGGATTACATCACTGGGTCCCTGCACCAGGAGATGCGCTGATCAAAGTATCGCCCCTTCATTATAAGGCAAATGGCAGGGGTTAATTCAGTTTAGTTTTAATTTATTTTTCTAAAACCTCCTAAACCGATTGCTTTCGAAGAAAGTAATGCTCAACGCTCTCAACACTTCCTCATAAGAGGGAATATTTCATGGTAATAATACAGAATATGAGCACCACCAACTCTGAAAAACCCGCGTTCCGCAAACTCAAAGGGTACGCTTTTGACCCCTCCCTTTCCCTCCTGATCGAAACCGTCGATATCAATAAGATCGTATACAAAGTGCCATGGGAAGAACCCAAGGAAGATTCATCCAATCCCATGTCCAGAAATCTTCCGCTGCGCCCGGGACCCATTGGTGAATACGTCGAAGTCATCGATTTTGATCCGACCATTAAAAAATTCTATGCACCTGTAGATCTGAATGATCCTTACCTGTTGGCCACAGATGGCTTTGAACCCAGTGAAAGCAATCCGCAATTCCACCAACAAATGGTATACGCGGTGGCCATGACAACGATTAAAAATTTTGAAAAGGCATTGGGTCGGAAAATACTGTGGGCACCACGCCTTTTGGATGATCCAAAAGAATACGAACGATACGTGCCGAGATTACGTATCTATCCGCATGCGTTCCGGGATGCTAATGCGTATTATAGTCCACTCAAGAAGGCTTTACTCTTTGGATATTTTGCATCGACTCCAATGAACAGCGCACTCAGTATGCCTGGTTCATTAGTTTTCACGTGCCTGAGTCATGACATTATTACGCATGAGATGACCCATGCGATACTCGATGGCCTGCATCGCAATTATATCCGTCCTACAAATCCTGACGTGCTGGCTTTTCACGAAGCCTTTGCAGATATCGTGGCATTGTTTCAACACTTTACATTTCCGGACGTATTAAAACACCAGATTGCAAAGACCCGGGGTGACCTCAATAAACAAAATCTCCTTGGTGAGCTCGCGGTTCAATTCGGAACAGCCATTGGTCGGTATGGAAGTTTACGCGATGCTATTGGCAAAATAAAAGATGGTGTGTGGATTCCTCAAAAACCTGATCCATCAGACTACCGTAATACACTTGAAGCGCACGATCGCGGAAGTATCCTGGTAGCAGCCATCTTCGAAGCATTTTTATCGATTTATAAAAACCGCATTGCAGACCTGTTGCGAATTGCTACGGGTGGTTCAGGAATATTGCCAGAGGGGGATATACATCCGGACCTGGTAACACGTCTTGCGAATGAAGCGTCCAAGACCGCCAAGCATGTATTAAACATGTGTATTCGTGCCCTTGATTTTTGTCCACCGGTCGATATCACATTTGGCGATTACCTGCGTGCCTTGATCACTGCTGATTTTGACCTCGTATCGGATGACAGCCATTATTACAGGTTAGCTTTTATCGATGCCTTCCGACGAAGGGGAATTTATCCTGATGGCATCCGCACGCTAAGTGAAGACAGTCTACGTCACCGGATCAATCTCAAAACCCTGCAACAGGACACACGCAATATGCTGGCCGTGATATCCGAATTTTTAAATCAATACCGTCATGAGATCATGAATGTCACGGATCGACAAAGCATCTATAATATATCACGATCCTTTATTGGTGGCAGCAGTAATCAGAAAGGTCTTCACAATCGGTTGTGGTCCAAATTTGACAACTCATTTGAATTTGAAAAATTGACCGGGTTGATTTTTAATTCTGACTTCCAACAGGATAAAGAAGGGTACGACCGCAATGAGCACATGAGTTTCCAGGTATTAAATCTGCGTCTTGTATCCCGAGTAGGTCCTGATGGGAATCAAACCAACCAGATCATCTTTAGTATGGTCCAGCGTGTAGGTGTGGTATATCAGCATGGGGAAATAAAAGAATATTATAAACCGGCACGTAGCAGGGATACCTCAACGGATAGTGGATATGAAAAATCAGATCGGAAAGTGACGAAGAATCGATTCGAAGTGGTAGGTGGATGTACACTTATATTTGATCTCGATACCCTCAATTTGAAATACGCGATTTCCAAACCATTGCTAAATCCCGCCGAACTGGATCAACAGTGCAGGGAAATTAATATGGATCGTGTCAGAAAACAATTTGAATATCAGACCGAAGTGCTTCCCGCTTCGATGTCCGAATTTAATCTGTATTTCGAAGAAGCTTTTGATGGCCATTTTGGAGAACCATTCGCCTTATTACATAAACATTAAATACACACGATCATGCCAGCCAATCCTGAGATAACCAAAGTGGTGGTCCATATGTATAAGATGGGTACCGGTGATTGTTTTGTACTCAAATTTCATGACGGCAATAAGATTCTGTTCAAGATCCTGATCGACTGCGGTTGCTGGAGTGGAAGTAAAGCAGAACTACTTCCCTACATCGAAAAATTAAAGGATGATGTACAAGGTCATGTCAATGTCATGGTCATTACGCACGAACATAAGGATCATGTGTATGGCTTTGAAGCGGGTCGGGAAATCTTCCTTAACCACATCACTGTAGATCAGATCTGGATGGGATGGACAGAAGAAGATGGAGATCCGGAGGTGGATCGCTGGAGAGAAAAATATGCGGAACGGACCTTGACGATCGCAAAGGCAGCGCTGGAGGTTCGCAACCGCCTTGATTCTCCGGGTTATGAATCACAATACAAGGAGTCACAGTTTAAGGATGAGATCTTTCATCTGCATACGCACTTCAAAGATGTGTTAGGAGAGTTTGCTGATTTACATGCATCTGGTTCTGTCAAACCTGGTTTAGCCGGCATGACAGTTGTGAAAGAGGAGATAGCAAATAACAACATTCAATATTTCAAGCCGGGCACGATCATGAAGGACATTGACGGACTACCGGGTGTTAAAATATTTGTCCTGGGTCCTCCATTGCTTTATGAAACCGTTAAGACTGAGCGTGGCGGACCTGGTGAATCATATGATCATAACAAAGACATCGATGCGGATGAATTGTTGTTAAGTGCAATTGATTTTCATGCGACCGGAGACGGGGATGAAAGAATATTTCCGTTTGACAGTACCTATGAAATTTTAGATGCGGATCGGTTGGCAGCTGTTGAATCAGCTTATAAAAATGAAGCATGGAGAGGCATTGACTTTGACTGGCTGATGAGTTCAGGTTCTCTTGCACTTCGTATGAATAGCCTGACCAATAATCTGAGTCTGGCGCTTGCATTTCAATTTCCAAAAGAAAAGAAGGTAATCCTCTTTCCCGGAGATGCGGAATTTGGAAGCTGGAGCTCATGGCATGATATCGAATGGAAGAATGGAGATGAACCGATTGAAACAAAGGATCTTCTCAACCAGACTGTATTTTACAAAGTAGCTCATCATCTGAGTCATAACGGCACGGCGCAAAGCCTGGGTCTCAAACTAATGACCCATAAGGATCTGGCAGCGATGGCAACCCTGGATTATAATAGTATCAGTAGTGGCTGGAAATCCACCATGCCCAACCGCCTGATCATTAAAGATCTGCTGATGCAAACCAAAGGCAAGCTGATGATCATGAATACGGACAATCTTTTTTATGATCTTAATGATCAGGTGCCTTTAGAAGATAAGATTGAAGAAGTCAGGGATACGATGAAGACGGCTGACAGAAAAAAATTCAATGAGGACTTTGATGATACTGATCAACACTTTATGGAGTATGTCGTAAGAATATAATGTTTCAACATCGTCATTAAGTAAAGGTGTTTACTTTTACCTCCAGATATGAAATTCCTGATCATTCAGACTGCATTTATAGGTGATGTCGTATTGGCTACGCCATTGATTGAAAAATTAAAGCATCATTATCCGGGTGCATCCATTGATATCCTGGTGCGGAAGGGAAATGAAACATTACTCACCAATCATCCGCATCTCAGGGCTGTTCTCGTTTTTGATAAAAGGGAAAATAAATATTCCAACCTCTGGAAATTGATCGGTGCAATCCGTCTCCAGCGTTATGATTATGTCATTAATGTACAACGGTTTTTTACCACCGGCCTGATCACAAAATTCTCTGGTGCAAAAACGACGATCGGCTTTGATAAAAATCCATGGTCTCTTTTTTTTGACATTCGGGTAAAACATATTATTCCAAATAAAACTAATACAAAAGTTCCCCTGGTTGCTGAGCTGTTGCACAAGGTTGCGCGAAATGAGGTCGAAGCATCAGGGGGTAGGGGGTCACGAGAATCAAAAGTCCCCCTCTCAGAAGATAAGGAGTCACGGGAATCAAAAGTCCCCCTTTCCGTAGAGAGTAACACACATGAAGTATCCCGCAATCTTTCCCTCATTGTGTCGATTACAGACAATCATTTTGTTCGTCCCAAATTATATCCATCTCCTGCGGATTATCAGAAGACCAACATAGAGGGTGAGTATGTGTGCATAGCACCAGCTTCTATTTGGTTTACAAAACAATATCCTGCAGATCGCTGGGTTGATCTGATTCGAAAATTTCCAGACCATATTACGATATGTTTGTTAGGTGCAAAAAGTGATGTGACACTTTGTGACTACATCGGTTTGCGTATACCTGGAAAAAATTTACACATCTTGGCCGGCAAACTTTCATTTCTGGAATCTGCCGCACTGATGCAAAAAGCAAAAATGAATTATGTAAATGATTCCGCCCCATTACATTTTGCATCTGCCATGAATGCGCCGGTGACTGCTGTCTTTTGTTCGACACTTCCTTCATTTGGATTTGGGCCATTATCAGACGAATCCCGTATTGCTGAGATTGAATATGATTTGTATTGTCGCCCTTGTGGATTACATGGAAAGAAAGCATGCCCCGAAGGACATTTTAAGTGCTCGAAAATTTTATTGGATCCTGCACACTAATAGCTATAGAGGTAATCCACCCTATACAGCCCCATGGACCAACAAGAAATCGTCGCCCGCCGTCTTTACAATCAACAAATCGTCGGGACTTCCATAAAATCACCACATCAATTAGTTGCAAAGTTGATTGCGATGCAGTCGCAGGAAAGGTTAGGCTGTGGGGTTGCATCCATAAAATGGAATTCGTCGAAATGCGGTTTGACTCAATTGATGGGATTTTAAAATTAATTTGACTCCTAACAAGGATACGGGGCGTGTCAAAATGTATTTCGTCGAATTCAATTTTGCCCTACTTCTAGCTGAGTGAAAATGTATTTCGTCGAATTCAATTTTGCCCTACTTCCAGCTTAGTGAAAATGTATTTCGTCGAATTCAATTTTGGCCTACTTCCAACTGAGTGAAAATGTATTTCGTCGAATTCAATTTTGCCCTACTTCCAGCTGAGTGAAAATGTATTTCGTCGAATTCAATTTTGCCCTATTCCCATAGCGTGCGAGCCTGTTACCACCCTCTTCACCACCCCACAACCATCCCAAGTAAAGTCATCAATCCATTACCCCAGTCACTAAAACTGGAAATAAGACTCACCAAAACAGTCAATCCTATTTGACAGCCCATTTTTAATCGCTAATTATCTTCCTTTCCACCAGCAGTAAATATCGACAACCCCCCATTACTCCTCGCACACACAACTGCATCTTTATCCCCAGCCTTGATGGCTTTTAGTGCACGGATATTACCATTCGCGTAAAATCCGGTTTCTAATGGTTTATGACATGTCCACCTGCCATCACCATAGCTCATGATCACTCCTTGCCCCGCATCATAACGTGTTGTTTCTACTTCGGTGTCATAGAGATTACCCGCACCAATAACTTCTGGTTTTCCATCTCCATTTACATCAGTCACCATAAATCCAACAATGGGAGATAGTTGTGCTTCCACCGGGAATGCTTCCCACTTGTAATTTCCATCTGCCTGTCCCCAGAATATACCACTCATAAATTCCGTCAACTCAAGACGTAAGCTGCCTTTGATTTTTTCAACCCCAATGATTTCTTCTAACGAAGCTGTCGCAAATTCTTCATACGTAGGAAACTCTTCCGCGATATACGGTAATTGCTGCGATGAACACTCCCTCCCTCGCACCGGGACTTCTCTGCCCTCAAATTGTGTGGCCAAAACGATATCAGATGCACCATTCATATCAAAGTCCCTGGCCAATACAATGAATGGAGCTTCAACAGTTGCCTTAAATTTATTATTGGTTCCTGCATTACCTGAAAGAATATCCATATGACCGTCGCCATTGATGTCTGCAAGCATCACGCTATTCCACCAACCGGAAGAAGCATTTAATCCCGCGATATCCGCTTTCGAAAATTTACCTCCATCATTGATCATCCATACAGGAGACATCCAGTCTCCGCAGATCAGCAGATCCACATCACCATCATTATCCTTGTCAGCAAATACAGCATCAGAGATCATCCCGAGTTCGGATGATTCACTCAGGACATCACTTGTTACATCCGTAAATTTTCCGTTGTCATTACGCAGGAAATAACTTTTATCCGGGTATGGATATTTCCTCGGCTTGTTACGACTACCGACAAACAGATCCAGATCACCATCATTATCCCAATCTCCTGCTGCGATGGCTTTTGTACTGGTGTTGATCAACGGGAGGGAAGATGATGCGGAGAAATTTCCCTTTCCATCATTTATGTAAATTCCGTCCTGGTAATTCAAACTTCCATCTGCAAATTCACTGCCTCCTCTGGCAACATACAAGTCCAGATCCTTATCACTATCTGCATCAAAAAACAAAGCACCCAGAATATCACTTTTAGTATGGACACTCCATGGTTGTGATGATGCAGCTGTAAATCCACCATTTCCATTTTGAACAAACAACTTACCTGATTGGCCGGCACCCCCCCCAACAAAAAAATCTTCTCTGCCATCACCATTTACATCAGCGACATCCAGGCCCGGACCAAGTGTTGAAATGCGGAAGGGTAATAACAACTGATGTTCAAAATCATCGTACTGATTTTCTTTATGTACAAAAGCAGGTGTGATCGAAGATGTTGCATCCTCCATCCACTTTCCAATGGTTGTATTTGGAATAAATTTACGGACCCGCTTAACAGCATCCTGATTCACAATATGTCGTTGGTCTACGTCCGGCTCTACCATGACGCTGATGTTACGATCAGGCCAGATGAATTCAACACTGTCTAATGAACTCACATCACCTAGACCAAAATGCACGAGGGGTTCACTAGACGACATGAAGCCGCGAACCGGGTGGTAATATTGTGACTGATAAATTTTACCCTGATCGTAAAGATTAATTCGAGTTCCTTCAACAGGACGTTTTGATTTCGAAGTTTTTAGATCAAACTGGATAAAATGACGTTTTGTCTTATCAGCTGTATTCTCATATACAAAAGCAGGTGCATCCACATTATTAGTCACAATATCCAGGTCACCGTCTTTGTCCAGGTCCGCGTACAAACATCCGCTGGAAAAACTCAATTGGCCTAATCCCCAATTCACAGCTTCGTCCGTAAAATGAAGATCACCATCGTTGTGAAACATAAAATTTGCAAGTGGGGTGCTCGGGATCATAGAGATCAGTTGCGTTAAATCCTGAGGTACCGATTGAGACTTGATCATGGCTTCAAATTTTGCCTGGAAGTCACTGTTGCGGACATCACGTTTAATTCCATTGGTGACATAGATATCCTGAAATCCATCATTATCTGCATCCATCATCAATACGCCCCAGCTCCAGTCCGTCTTGCTCACACCGGCCTGGTAGGAGACGTCACTGAATTTTCCATTCCCCCGATTGAGTTGTAGTACGTTGTGCATGTATTGATAGTGGTATCCATCTGCCACCTGCTTCCAAAACGTCGGTGCACTCATAGAGGGCATATTGGTCTTGGAACGATAATGATTGATACCAGCCATATCGAGAACGAAGATGTCATCCAACGCATCATTATTAATATCTCCGATATCCATACCCATTGAAAAATTGGAGATGTGATCAAAATATTCATTGATCCGGTTGGTAAATGTTCCGTTGCCGTTGTTAATGTAGGCATGATCTGCCCATTTATAATCACTGGCTACATATACATCCGGGAGATGGTCCCCATTGAGGTCACAGATTTTTAATCCTAGGCCATAGGTAAAAGTTTCCACACCGGATTCCTTACTGACATCGGTAAATTTCAGATTGCCATCATTTCGAAACATGCGGTTACTGATTGATTCATTGATGTATTTGGATTCATTTTCCGCATACTTCATACGTTCAGCTCGAGCATTGTTTGGTTGATTCATGAGGAATAAATCAAGATCATTATCCAGGTCATAATCAAAAAAGGCTGCCTGTACGCTATAACCGGGATTATCAATACCCATCGCTTTGGCCATTTCCCTGAATGTGCCATCACCGTTGTTGATGAAACATTCATTTCGTTTCACGTCCAGGTTCTCATTTGATCCTGACTTGCATACATATATATCAAGCCAACCATCAGCATTGATATCAGCCATGGTAGCACCCCAGTTGACTCCGGGACCTGCTCCTACGCCTGCTTTTTCAGTTACATCTTCGAATTCCATATTGCCCTTATTGATATAGAGGGCATTATTCTTCATGGTATTGGTAAAATACAGATCGACAAGGCCATCATTATTGACATCTCCGGCAGCTACACCTCCGCCATTGTAATAAGCGTCCCAGATAAAGTGATTTACCTGCTGAGATTCTGGCAGGTCATTGCTGTTGAGGATATGGGTTTTGGAGGAAGATAGAGATTCAAACCCTTGATAATCATCGGCATCTGATGAAGTTGTAGAGTTTTTTTGACAGCCACTAAACATAAAAAATAACACGAAAAGCCTGAAAGTACGAGCGTACAGCCTGAACATATGGTAAAATTTTGCACAAAGCTATAAAGATGATAGGGAAAAGAAGTGAATCTATAAGCCTATCGCGATCTTTATCGGTCAACTGTCCGGGCTGGTAATTGTTTAGGCAATTAATCGTCATTCTTGTTTTGATCAAGATCCACTTGAGCAAATTTGGCTGTCATTGTTGGATTACCCCTGACAAGTTTTTTAATGGTTAGATCTTCGGCTTTGTCGTTTGCAAGACGCAAGTTGTTTTCAGATGAAATCAGGGCTTCTTTTGTTTTTTGAAGTTGAACAATTGACTTATCAATTCCTTCAATTGCACTTTTAAATTTATCTGAGGCTAAACGATAGTTACGACCAAAAGCATCACGGAAATCATTCAGCTGATTTTCAAAATTGGTAACGTCTATATTCTGACTTTTAATCACTGAAAGCTCAGCTTTGTATTCCATAGCTTTCATTGAAGCATTACGCAGAAGGGTAATTATAGGGATAAAAAATTGGGGACGAACAATGTACATTTTTGGGTAACGATGGGATACATCAATTATACCCGTATTGTAGAGATCGTTGTCTGGTTCAAGAAGGGACACTAAAACAGCATACTCGCATTTTTTTTCTTTTCGATCCTTATCTAGATCTTTAAGAAAGTCCTCATTTTTCTTTTTAGTGGAAGTCGTGTCGGATTCATTTTTCATTTCAAACATAATTGACACAATCTCATGGCCAGGATCGTCGGATTCACGATAAATGTAATCGCCCTTAGTACCGCCGCTAATATCATTGTCCTTTTCAAAATAAGCTTTTTGAAATCCCGTAGCACGTAATTGGTTAAACGCAATTTCGCAATGTTGTTCCAGAGTTTCACCAAGCATTTTCGTAGAAAGCTTGGCTTTCATATCTTTATACCGCTCGATGATATCGTCCTTAGCTTTTAAATCGCAATCATATTTAATTTTCCATGATGCTTCAAGATGATTTTTTTCACTCTCTTTTAATTTTACTGCAGCATCTAAAAGATCCCGTTCTTTTTCAACTTTTCCTACAGCTTCGTTAACTGCAAGTTTTTTCTCCGTTTCGGCAGATTCAAGTTTGGCTTTTAATGAGGATACTTCAATCTCAGTTTTTGCTTTAAGTTCAGTGATTACCGTCACTTTTTCAGCGTTGAGTGCAGCTATCTGAATGTCTTTAATAGCCATGTCATCCTTCAATGCGTTTTTGGTGCGCTCTTCGGCAAGTTGGACAGCACTCTCCTTTTCTGCTTTCAGTATTTTTTCACGCTTACCTATTTCTTCAGTGAATTCATGATCACGAATCTGTTTGACGATATCTGCAAAACCGGCTTCATCAATCCTGAAAGCTTTTTTACAGTTTGGACAAATAATCTCATTCATTTGTTTTTTTTAAAATATTAGGCAAATATCATCTTTTTTTAAGGACTCATCAACTGCTTTTCCTATCAGTACCGCCGAAAGAAATTTGTGGAATTCGAAAAAACATGGTGAAATCAAGCCTGAAGGGCTTGCATATCCATAACCCCGGGTGCAACCCGGGGAAGAAAAAATCTCCCGCCTGATCCTGAAGAGATCGAACTACATAGTGAGATAACCCTATAACCCTCCTACTGCACTGACACCCTCTTCACCACCGTCGAATCACCTGACGTAATCTTCAGCAGATATTCAGAGCGAGGAAGTACAAAAGCAACTTCGCTGTTGCGTGTCAGATAGCTGCGGAATAATCGTCCGGAAGTATCATAGATACGAATCATCTCAATTTCGCCACCGTTTGAGCTGACATATACAGGACCTGAAGAAGGATTGGGATACACAATGATATCTTCTGATTTTAGCCCATCAACTGTTGAGGTAGCGATCGTAAAGTCTACAGTGACTCTCGAATAGAAGAGTTCAGTTTTGGATTCAAATCCGGAGTCTGTGCCAATGATGATCCAGGCAGATCCTGTGTTGTCTGTTGTGAAATAAAACGGATGATCAATATTGTGATTTATCTTTTCCGCCCAGACAGTGGTTGTATCTTCTACACCCACATGCCCGATGGTGTCCATGGCAACTCCGGGTTGTGATTGATTGCCTTTATCGATATTCATGACCACATACGGCTCCCCTTCATTGATGATCATGGTATCAGGTTCTAGTAATGTAAGGCCTGCTTTCATGTATACACTTTCTCCCGGAGCACCACCAACTCCAAAGGCATTTGTTGCAACTTTGGATGCAAACTCTACTATAAATGTTACGCTATACATCGTATTAGGTTGTAACCCTGTGATCTGTCTTTTCATGTACATAAAAAGATCGTCACTTGGATTGATGCCACTGATATATTGTGCAAGTCGCAATGTATCGAGTGGTGGCAGGAAGTTTGTGTTTTCAAAGGTGAACTCATGTTGGTCACTTTGTGCAACAGCAAAATCGGATACACCGCCTTCGAAGTTCTGATGGTCTTCTGAAAAGTCAAACGTAAAAGTCTGAGCTACTGTAAAATTGCAAGTGAGTAAAAGGAGGAGAATGAAGTGTAATAGTTTATTTTTCATATCCACGTGGTTTAGGAGAATTAGAGGATAATTACAATATGTTTTCCGTACTAATGAAACATGAATTCTCCTGTGGTGTTGAAAAAAAATGTGCGAATATTTTCTTAAAAAATATCTAATTAATGTTTAAACGTCAGGGTGTTATATAATTTCAATCAACGATATACGATTACAGTTATAGCAGAGAAGGATTGTTTATGACTTTTGTAAGCTTGCGTCTTGTAGCTTATCGCATATGGTTGCACTTACGTCTTACCGATTACACCTTGCGGGTTGCGGATTACACATAACAGAAAGCCACAACCCGCAAACCGCAACCTGCAAGCCGTAAGCCGTAAGCCGTAAGCCCTCCTACCAGAACCTCACATAAATCGCAGTGATCAACACAACAATAATCAGGATCATCGCCAGCATGCCCGACGATACTTTAAACATACTCCTGTCGTATTCAATCGCTTTTGGATTGTTCTTACTGGCCGGATCCAGTAATGAGATCACTACCATCAGGAATACATTGATAAAGAATACCCATCCCATCGATACGAGAAATGGAATCTCATAATGTCCATCAGGTGTGATATAAGCTGTATACAACAATGTATCATTTCCGAAGATCGACGGCAGGTAATTATTCCATAATATCGACAGCAGGAAACCACCGACAATCCCTACGATAGCAGCAAGTGATGTCGTACGCTTCCAGAAGAAACCGAGAAGGAATACTGCAAAGATGCCCGGAGAAATAAAGCCCGTGTATTTCTGAATAAATTCAAATCCACCTTTTCCGCCAATACCCAACCAGTCATTCCAGGTAAACATGATCGCTATGATCATAGCTGCCAATACCGTCAGACGGCCGATCCACACCATCTTTTTCTCAGTAGCCTCCCGATTCATGTATTTCTTATACAAGTCAAGCGTAAAGATTGTCGAGATACTATTCGCTTTACCAGCGAGCGACGCCACGATCGCTGCCGTCAAAGCCGCCATCGAAAGACCTTTTAATCCTGTAGGCAGAAATCCGAGGATTGCAGAGTACGCGTTATCTTCTCTGAATTCGCCACCGGTCATCATTTCAGCCTGTAACTCGCCATTTTGATGCAGCACAAAGGCGGCAATACCTGGTAATACCACGATCACCGGCATCAATACTTTCAGAAAGGCAGCAAACAGGATACCTGTGCGTGCAGTTTTTAGATCTGCACCTAAGGCACGCTGTGTGATATATTGATTACAACCCCAATAATTGAGGTTAGCCACCCACTGTCCACCCAGGAGCATCGCAATGCCCGGCAGACTTATATATCGTGAAGCTTCCTGTGCAGTCGCTGTAACTGCCGGTTTGTCGAAAATCATATCAAAGTGACCTGGCGTACGTTTGATGATCTCATTCAGACCCGCAATTGCATTTTTGCCAAGACCAAATTCTTCAGAAACAAGTGTCAGGGCCAGATACGTCGCGACAAGACCGCCGACGATGAGGAAAAACACCTGGATGACATCCGTGTAGCCTATGACTTTCATACCTCCCAGCGTAATAATCAGGGCAAATAGCGCCAAACCAATCATAATGCCATGGAAATAATCTCCCCCTACCAGGTTATTGATCGCAATCGAACCCAAATACAGGATCGACGTAAGGTTGATAAATACATATAGAAATAACCAGAACACTGCCATGATGACAGCCACCGTTTCGTTGTATCGCTGCTTCAGGAATTGCGGCATCGTGAAGATCTTGTTCTTCAGGTAGATGGGCATGAAGAAGACCGCTACGATGATCAGCGATATGGCTGCCAGCCACTCATACGCGGAGATGGCAAGTCCTAACCGAAATCCATTACCAGACATTCCGATAAATTGTTCTGCGGAGATATTGGAAGCGATCATGGAGGCACCAATCGCCCACCACGTCAGGGATCCTTCCGCCAGGAAGAATGCCTTGGAGTCATGTTCCTTGCTCTTGCGCCGGTTGTAGATCCAGTAACCATAGCCGGCGACGACCAGGAAATAAAACATGAAAACGATATAATCGAAGGTGGTAAGGTTACCCATGGATGCGTTGGTTTTTGTACTACCAATGTAATTACAATTTTGAGATTGGTGGGTGGAAGTTGGGTTATAAGGTTAGGAGGTTATAAGGTTAGGAGGTTATAAGGTTATGAGGATATTAGGTTATAAGGTTATTAGGTTGCAAGGTTCAGTGGTCAGGGGAAATACTGTGAATCGAGACCCGTCAGTCTCTTTCACTCAATGGAGTCGGGTGTGCATTGTAAATGGGGAGTCACTTGGTAATTGAATGTAGGTTGTGAGGATCAAATGTGCGCAAATTCATTTTTAAATTATCTCTTCGTAATCAGCGTTTAAACACGTCTAAAGTTGTCACGCAAAGACGCAGAGTTCGCGAAGAATGAATCCCACACTTGACTGCCGGCTGTGAAGATCAAATCTTCGAAAATTCATTTTTAAATAATATCTGGTTAGTCTGTGTTAAAACACAACCAATGGTGTCTCCCACAGGTACGAGTCTTAGATCTTCATCAATGTAAATGTCGACATACTTCCATCCTGTTCTGTAATGACATTATAATACATACCTGGCAGAAGTGAGGGCATGCTGATTGTTAAAGGCACAGGCATTTCGGTTTGATGGAATACCAGGCGTCCGTGTATGTCGTAAAGATGAAACTGAACTGTGCGAATTCGTTCCCTACGCGAATGAATGATCAACTCATCACTAAATGGATTGGGATCAATGGAGAGGTCAGGTAATGAAGCCTGAGCTTCTTTAATATCTGTCGTGAGGATCTCCATCCACTGACACATACTGTCTGATGAAAATGAATTGCTTACGGTCAGGCATACATGGTATAGCCCCGGCTCGAACGTATGTACGGGGCTCTGTTCATCAGTGGTGGATCCATCACCAAAATCCCAATACCATGTTTCCGGATCATAATACGAGAGGTCTGTAAATCGCTGGGTGTACCAGTCAAATATCTCTTCATCCTCATATCGCCACCATGATATTGGATGATTGTTGAGGCCCAGTGTATCGCAATCACTTCCATCTAAAGGACCAAGGCGAAAATTGGGAATATTGGGTGCGGTGCGTCCATTCCAATAAGGTAAATTGATGGAATGCTGCCTAAAATCGCAACTGGCACCACCAAGATCAGGATGGTTAATAACATGCATAAATTTGCTACTTCCTCCAGGTGAGATGATATAAATTCGCCCATCAGGAGCATTCATCATTGCAGCAAAAGTGACCTCAAACCATCCGGGCTGGATAAACCCATCAAATGTATCAATCAAAGTTTGAGAAGAATTGATATCATCTGACCAAAGATCCCATTGCCAGAGATGGGTATTATCATCAGCATACAAATACCGATCTGAGGGAGAAAAGGCTACTCCTGTAAAATACCCAGCTTCTGTATGAAACGTTTCAAGCCTGCGAAGTTGTCCGTTGCATCGGTCAAATGAATACAAGGTAATATATTGACCCTCTGCAATAGTAATAGCATCCATTCTGGCTAAATATTTTCCATCATTTGAAAAAGCTGTCTGACCAAGTCCCCCTTGAACAATTACATCTGCAGTATCCGTATGGTGAAAACGTATGCCGTTTTGATCAAAAAGATATGTATTTGAATAAGGACTATGCTCTTGAAAATTGATAGCCCACCAATCCCTCCCATTAGCATGCCGCACCGCTTTAATTGGACCAGAGTACCAGTGCAGATATTTACTAAACAAAGAATCTTGATATGCTACAGTAAAAGAGGAATCTGGATTATACCTAATTCTTGCCTCAAGATATTTGGATACCTGAAAGTATGTGTCGGGGTGCAATTGTGAAGAATGGTAAAAAACAGAATAATCACTAGAATTTGGTGAAGGTAAAATTAGTGCACCATTATGAAGCGGAAATCCAAACGGTTTCTGACGAGATTGACTGAAATTATAGTTCCAATAATTAGGTTTATCATTTTTGTAAAATGCAATCGTATCTGCAATAATTTTTCCAGAACCACTAATAATTTCCATACCATTTGTCCAAAGAAGAGGCACTCCGGATGGAGTGCAGATATTAGCTTGAGTTCCACTGATGTAATATAACAATTCAGGATTATGTGTGATCTTTAAATTGGTTGATCTAAAATCCAAAAACATAATACTGTAATCGGAATCCCCGTGCCCGGTGTATCCTATAACCCACTGATCTCCTTCGTGCTGGGCGGTTAGGATGTTTAACCGCCCAGTGAAGGCTAATAATAAAAGGAGCAAGATGTATTTCATTTGATAATTGATATTAATCGGTGTATCATTTCTCCATCCTTTTTAAAGGTTAGTCGGTACAATCCATGAGATAGGTCTTTAACGTTTAGAATGTATGGGTTAATCCCTGAAAGACTTATATCAATAACTTGTTGTGACATTCCTGTTAGGCTTATATCTGATAGGCCAGTATCTGCATTTATATAAATGTAATCATTTGTAGGGTTTGGATAATTATCATTCCATTTGGCTCTTCAGCCTGATATGAATGTATCCACGTATCATCTATAATCCAATGCTGCGACACTTCGACATATTACGCTCATCCTTGTCCAGCTCAGTGCGATGTCCGCTCTACCCATCCATGTGCTCCAGCAACAACCATCAAAAATCTAATGCTTCGACTTACGGCGCTCATCCATGTGGTACAGCTCAGCAACCATCAATAATCAAAAATTATTCAAGCCATACCGCCCACAACTTCACATCCATAGCCCGGTTCCAGTGCGATTCTGGTATTCCGGGGCCGATGGAAAATTGCATGCTTTCAATCTTATTCACATCCAGTGTATCGCTCTGTGGAGCCGCAGAAAAATAGGGAAGGAAAGTAGGATAGGGCCTGGGCAACAACACCGGTTGTACAGGTTTGAACTCTGCCAGGAATGTATAATAGAGATCCTCTGAATCATTGATGACAAACGTATGTCCGAAGGCGCTACCATCTTTCATGACAAGTGTGATTTGTACAGGCAAACGCCTGCCATCAGCTGATGAAGCTTTCAATACCATTACATGTCTTTCATTTAAACTTTCTTCACGACCTGCAAGCAGATCACCAAAATAATGTCGGACTGAATAATCCGCATCAGACGGACCATTCAGGTTTTCAGGATCACGTGCTGTTAATTTGTCGAGCTTGATATGAACGTAATCTTTCGGATCACCACTGTATTGCTCCTGAAATGAAGGAAGCCATTGTCGATTGAGACGTTCAAAATGTTGAGTGGCATGGAAGAGGTACAATGGGTCTTTTGCTTTTTCTACCTGAAGGATAGATTCAGCCACCGAAGGGCGCAGTGTTGCCTCCAGCATTTTTTTATTGGAAGGACTAAAATACACACCACCATCATGATGTACGGCAAAATGATATTGATTGAGATCTGTAGTCACCTGGATATATTTACCGGGGATGTATGCCTCATATTGATACGGAGCTACTTGTTTCATATCAATCGGAACCGTAAAGCCCCGATCGATATGTGTAAACCACAACACAACTTTTTTAGGAGTGGTTGGTGCCACCACGGTTGCATCTATTTTTAAAAACTGACCTGCGATCCATGGCACCTGGGCGTCATGCATGACATACACGGAATCCACATTTGATTTTGGCGCATAATATTCTTTTAGCCGGATATTCTGTTGTGATTCCAATTCTACATTATCAGAATCGCGATGTTTTGGTGACATGACAAGATAGATACCCGGCTTGACTGCAACCGGCATATTCTTCGATTCTCGATAGATGATCGAGTCCCCCCAGTTCACACTTTCCATTACAAATCCGTCCGCAAATTCAGGCAGGTTGATCTGAATGGGATGTGATGCATATTTTATCACAGCCCTCGTTTTTCCAATTTGATTTTGACCAAATAAATTATCCACAATAATCGCATCCGGCATCACTTCAAGACGCCAGATCCCTTTTCCAACTTTATCCAAAAAATATGCACCTGTACCTTCATATTTAACCAGTGCAGAATTCCCATAGCCGGCAATAAGCTTCAGCTTATCTGTATTTAGAAAGGGTGTAGATGTATTATTGGTGTAGATAAATTTTTCTTCCGTCACCATCTCAGCCAGATTTTCTTCAAAGCTCACCCGGAATGGACCGAACGTCGTGTTCTGCGGATACACACCATAATCAGCATATAACGGAATTTGTCTAAAAACCTCTCCTGTGATCATCAGGCTCAGTGCTTTTTGCGGAGCATACAGGAGGTTCATAAAATGTGTGTTGTATTCCGTATTGAAGGGTGCCAAATACGTGGGATCATATGAAAAGTGTGTTCCCAATTGCATACCCGCAGTGCGAAAGCTCCTCGCCATCGCAGGATACATATAGTTGGTGTACATATCCGCCGCATCAAACTCATATACAAAACGGGCAGAATGATATTCTTTTAGTACATCATCAAAAGGGATCGGATAACGGTCTACATTCGGCAACAAATTTCCTTTGAGTTCTTTCTGA
>JBBREG010000036.1:0-19239 GCA_038203125.1 Chitinophagales bacterium | reverse complement strand
AGAGGGCATGATAGTCACGGTCATATGATCTGAATAATACTGCTGCCACAACATGCCGGTCCAGGGCAGCCAGGAGACCATTGAGGGTAGCAATCCCTCCATTATCACTGATCGCAGTCTCTCCAAAAAAATGAAGTCCTCCCAGCCAAAATCCGTAATCGGCACTCACATTGATCAGCTTGTCACCATTAAAATAATATTGATTGTATAGATCCGGTGTGCGGTTAAGCGGCACACTTAATTTGGAGTACAGGGCACTCACACCGAGATGACGCCGTTTTCTGTCATAGGACAGATTCAAACCCGCCTGTGTTAAATCAATTGCTTTTTCATCTGCAATTTCGGAATCCGTCCGATGCAGGCTTGCTGTTTGAAGGCTGGATATATCACTATTGATATCAATGATCTCACCATCCTCCCTGATTGTATCTGTGATGAGATTAGCGTCACGCTTATTATGACTTCCAAAAACAGTAATCGTGAGATTGTCAATTGGTCGTACAGATACACCTACACCGCGTAAAAAATTATTTTCATCTACCGATGTGTATTGGCGCAATGGATTACCGGTTCGTTTAATCGATGCGACATAACTACTCTTGCCGACACCAAAGCCAGAATGCATGATCAGGCCCTGCCCAAAACTTGCGGAAAAATCTCCCAGCATCACTGCAGGTAGCCATGACCGGTAGTTTTGTAACGCCACATGTGCTGAATAAAAATCAAATCCCTGGTTATTGGATCCTTTAAAAAAAGCTTCACCTGCATCTTTCTCAGCCGTAATACCAAAACTGAAATTATTTGAATTGCGATGCCGCAATCGGAGATATATTTTATCAGGCCCTCCTTCATAATCTGGGTCAACACCTTCGTAACCTTCCGATTTTTCAATCGTTCGGCCGCCACGCAGGTATATTTCATTTTGACCCTGCAACACCAGATCCTTTAAAGAAGACGTTTGTGTAAAAACATCACGACCCTTAACCTGGCTTATCGCCTGAAGGATCCGGATCGTCTCTGTATCGAAACCCGGGATAGATTGTAATTCAAGGATGGAAAGTAAGGGGCCATGCTGTTGGATATGGTCCTGCAATTTTTGGTACTCGATTTCTGTGATGATTTTCCACTGAATCAATTCAGATATGTCTTCCGAATTGATATCAATAGGATGGCGCTGCCAGTCATCAACTAATTCACCTAATTCTGTATAATCAAATTCTTCTTCGCCTTCCAGGTTTTCAGTGATGATCTCGATGAGTTGTTGAATATATTCCTGGACTACCCGAGTTTCCTGTGCGTCACTACATATAATGGACCCAAGACACAAGCATGTAGTTAGTAACGTCCGATACAACATGGAGAGATAAACCTGTTTCACCAACTCTAAAATACTCGTTTATCCAACCTCACAACCTATGACATGGAATTATACATGGTTTGTTGGCTTCTTCGTCTGAAAGGTGAGCTCTGCCTGATGACAAGGTAGACGAGAACTCCTATGATGACGGCTATGAAACACCAAACAGAAATCAGGCTTGGGTTGAAGAATATTCGTGCTACAAGGTAGGATGCCAGGAGGAAAACTCCGATAAGCTTGATTTTGATATCCTTAAACCACAGTGGTGGCGCAACGGAAGCTGCAAGATAGAAAGCGGCAGCAAGAGGAATGAGCATTTTTGGAAAATCGACTTTATAAAATACGTGCCTGTTGATAATGGATGATGTGTATCCAAAATAGATCAGGCAGCCCAGAAAATAGGCAGCAACGATTCCACCCAAGACGGTAAATAGTTTGAAAATTCGCTTTCGATTTGGGTCAGATTCCAGATACACAAATGACAGGGGTAGCCAGAGCGGCCAGATCACCATAGCCGTTAATAAAAAGACAAGTGAAGCGATATTCTGGTATGCTGACCATTCAGGGTGCATTAAAGACATCCAAACGACTCCCTCTGCAAATTGCTGCACCGCAAATATGAGCGGAATGCTGGCAAAAGGGTATTGATTTGGTGTTTTAACCTGTGAAAGGGTAGCACCTCCGATGATTCCGAGTCCGATGCTGGCAGTGAAACTGGCCGTTGCAGAAAAGCACATATATGATTTTTTTCAAATGGAACTGCAATGTACACTTTTTGGTCAGCCTGATTAGTGATTTTGATTCAAGATACCTACGCTATACTATGTATTACCATTATGTGACAACCCACAAATACCTGGTAAATCTGCATGAACAGAATCCTGATTATCTGTCCAGATAGCACCACCATCTGAGCAACAGTATATTGAACATACAGTATGAGGATGGCAATAACATACAGATATCTCCTGGGCCGGCCAATAGGTCTAACCAGATATTTTCAAAACTAATCACCCTCATCCTGATTTACCAAATACCCAATTCCTTGACATACCGGAAAGGCTTGATTAATAAATAGTAAATTCTCAATGGTAAAATTGTAAATTGCTTACAGTTTCACGCCCTGACTCTATTGGACCTCCCGGTCCGTCCCTATATTATTGAAACGAAGCAAACCAAGGCTATGAAACTCTCCAACTTAATTAAAGTCCTATCCCTGCTTGTCGTCGCCTGTCCCCTGACAGCCCAGAATACGCTGAAGGTCCGGCAAAATGACACAACCTCTCATCACATCATGGTCGAACCGCTACTTACCAACAGCGGCGCCTTCTTTGGCGAAAACGCCGGTAAGAAAAATATGGGGTTTGGCAACTCATTTTTCGGGTACACGGCTGGTGAAAAGAATACCTCGGGTATTGAAAATACATTTATAGGTATGGGTGCCGGCCAATCTAACCGAACCGGTCAGTACAATACATACACTGGAAAAGGCGCTGGAAATTTCAGCAATGGAAGCCGGAATGTTTATATGGGTGTCCATTCCGGCCAGTTCAGCCCCGGTAGTGATAACGTTATTCTTGGTTATCAGGCAGGAATATATGGTACAGGAAGCCGTAATATATTGATGGGGGTTAATGCCGGCCAATACACTTCTGGCACTGATAACGTCATCCTTGGTTACCAGGCAGGATCCGGATCCTCAGCTACCGGTAGCCGGAACGTGTTTATTGGAAAGGAAGCTGGTATGAATGAACCCGGCAGTAACAGACTTTATATTGAAAACAGCAATGTTGATTCAACGAATGCGCTTCTTTATGGCAATTTTAGCACAGACTACCTGAGAACAAAATCACGAATGGAAGTGTATTCGCATGGAACGGCAACACCTGCATTATCAGCGATTAAAGCCTATAACCCCGGAGGCTTTTCTGATCAACCCGGTATTCTGGGTCAGAATAATATAGATGATAATTGGGGTGTGGGGGTAAAAGGTATTGGAAGTTACGTGGGTGTAGTGGGCAGCGGAACAGGTACGGGTGGTGGCTCTTATTTTGGGGTGATCGCTGAAAGTACGTCATCAAATTCAGGAACAAATTATGGTTTATACGCCAACGCTTCAGGAAGCGCAAATAATGTAGCTCTATATGCAACCGCACCCCTGGGAGCTTCAAATTATGCCGGCTATTTTGAAGGTCGTATGTATATCGGGAATATCCTTGGCTTAGGACGGGCGCCGGCAACGTTTCCTTTGGAAATAAAAAGCAACAGCAACAACCTGATGCAGTTTTACAATAACAACACTGCCAAATGGCATATCCGTCTCGAAAACAATGGTGCCCTTGGATTTTCTGAATCATCAGTAGCCGATAACCGGTTGACTTTTTTACCTGGAGGGAATATCGGGATGGGCATCGCGCTACCAACATCCAATCTTCATATTTATTCACCAACGGAACCCACACTCAAGTTGCAGTCCGATGGTACCGCAGAAAATTCCGGTAGGCTTTCCATGCGGCAATCTGATAACACGGGTCTTGATCAGTACTATGATGGAGCTACTGATTATTTCGTTATGGAAAGTTATACGAACGGAAGTAGTATCGGTCAGCGATTGATTATCAACCAGGCTACAGGTGATATGGGCATTGGCACCAGTGATATGGCTACCGGGTATAAATTATCTGTCAATGGCCTGATCGCTTGCGTAAATATACTGATGGCACCACAGGCCAGCTGGCCGGATTATGTTTTTGAAAAAGGCTATGATCTTATGCCACTGGAGAAAGTACAAATACACATTGATACCCATCATCATTTACCCGGCATCCCATCAGCCGCTGAAATCGCTAAAGAAGGCATTGATGTAGGTGCAATGCAAACATTGATGCTGCAAAAGATTGAAGAACTCACGCTCTATGTTATTGATCTGAATAATCAAATGAAAGAACTCAGGACAGAGAATGTTGAGTTGAGGTCGAAGGTATCTGGTATTCGGTGAGTATTTATTCGTGAACCGTGAACATTCAGTGGTCAGTGGTAAGTGGTCAGTAGTGAGTAGGTCAGTGGTCAGTAGTGAGTAAGTGGTGAGTGGTCAGTGGTCAGTAGTGAATTCACCCGGCTTCCTTACTCTACATTCTTTATTCTGAATTCAAAAATCCCTTTCTATGGTGTCATCAAATGAGACAACCTCTCATCAATTGAAAACTTTGGAATTCGGAATTCGTCATTCGGAATTCGTAACTCGTAATTCGTCCTTGTAAGCATTCACTTCGATATTCGTTATTCTGCACTCCATATTCTGCATTCGTTTCGGAATTCGTCACTTGTAATTCGTCGCGCGTAAGCATTCACTTCGATATTCGTTATTCGGAATTCGTTATTCTGCATTCGTTTCGGAATTCGTCATTCCTACGCTGGTTTCTCGGGTCCCAGTTGAACCCTCAGCCGTGCTTCCTCATGATCAAGCCCTCGTTCAATATTCCGGATGAGCTCATCAGGAAATGCGTCTTCAGGTTTGAGGTCGGCAAGTGTCTTGCGACGTACCTCTATTAATTCGAGTAATGCTTCAAAGTATTTAGAGATGACAGGAGATCCTTCTTCAGGTCGGTTCATCTGTTTCTTTTGAAGTTTGAGAAAGTGTGCATTACGTTCACGCAACATCCGGAACCCTTCATCTTTCTCAACTTCTACACTATACTTGGAGTCGAGATGTGCAAGGACTGCCTTGGCCATGAGGATCTGGACAGCAAGATCCTTTTCTGCTTTATCATCCTCGATTGTAATATTCAATTTCCGGATGATCCATGGGAGGCTTAATCCCTGAAGCACCAGTGTAATAAGAATGACAACAAAGGTGATCAGTAGAATTTCATTTCGAAAAGGAAATGGTTCACCCACACTGATTGCAAGTGGAATGGATAAGGCGGCAGCAAGGGATATAACACCCCGCATTCCGCTCCAGGCAACGATGAATACGGATTTCCAATTCGGGTAAGGTTCTCTTTCCCTGATCTTTTTGCTCAGCATGCGTGGCAGGTAGGTACCGGGAAATACCCAGATGATGCGTATGATGATGGTCACGATGCTGATGATGATCCCATGCATCAAGATAGGTATCAGGTTCCCTTCCGGAATATTTTTGAGGATCACGGGTAATTGGAGACCGATCAGGATAAACACTGTACCATTCAGCAGGAACACGAGGGTTTCCCAAACACCTTTCGATTGGATACGTGTTTCATATGTGAAAATATCAGTTGCCCTCGCACTCAGGTATAATCCACCGCTTACCACTGCGAGAACGCCGGATGTATGGAAATGCTCTGCGATAATATACATGAGATACGGCGTGATCAATGTCATCGCTGTATCAATACTCGAAGTTGTTGGTAAAAATTTGTGGATCAGATAGCTGCCAAATGCTATGCCGAGACCGACAACAATCCCGCCCAATGCAGCAATCGCAAAATCAACACTTGCATTGACCAAAGTAAACTGCCCGGTGATGATGGCAGCGATGGCAAAGCGGAAAATAATCAAACTCGCCGCATCATTTACAAGACTTTCTCCCTCGAGAATGGTCAGTACACGTTTTGGCATTTTCATCTTCTGAAAAACCGAGGTGGCAGCAATCGCATCCGGTGGAGAAATAATCCCGCCCAATAAAAATCCAAGTGCCAGGGTAAAACCGGGAATCAGCGCATTTGATACCACAGCGATTGCTGCAGACGTAAAAATCACAAGTCCGAGTGCCAGTAGACCAATGGGCCGTCGAAAAGCCCAGAAATCCTTCCATGATGTATTCCACGCAGCTGCAAAAAGCAAGGGCGGTAAAAAGATCAGGAAGACAATATCCGGCTTGAGGATGATGTCAATGACATTCGTAATGAATCCGATGATCAAACCGCAGACTACCAGGAAAATAGGATAGGGGATCCGCAGTTTTTCACTGACGATTGACAGAAATGAAACGGACGTTAGCAATACAATGATAAGCAGCAGATGATCCTCCAGCATGGGACGCAAAATAGAAAAAATTGATGCAATCTATGATCGACAGTATCGACCTGGAGGCAATGTTGAGAAAGTTGAGCAGGATAGCTTTCAGCTATTCACGGTCTAGTAAGCTTAGTTTTCTAAACCCACTAAACCCGGTTGTTTTCGAAGAAAACAATACTCAACTTTCTCAACACTGTCTCCAATGAATAATCTGTTGAAGCTATCATTGTTTCCAACAGATAAAGCATACCAGGAGATAACAGAATAAAAAAGGCTAAACTCACGCTTAGCCTCCGGCAATAAAATTGAGTATAAATACTGTATTACATTACGACACCATCACCTCGGCACCACGAATCGTCCTGATGATCCGTGCAGCAACTCTATACGGATCTGCATTGGATGCAGGCCGTCTGTCCTCGAGGTAACCTTTCCAGTCATTCGTAGCGGTGTGTACAGGGATGCGGATGGATGCGCCACGATCACTTACGCCATAGCTGAAGGTGTGCATGGATTGTGTTTCATGTTTTCCGGTCAGACGAAGATGATTGTCTGATCCATACACATCAATGTGTTCTTTATGCACAGCGCGGAAGCTTTCGCAGATTGCATCAAAAAGATCTTTGCCACCTACTTCACGCATTTCGCCATTGGAGAAATTGACGTGCATACCGCTGCCATTCCAGTCACCCAATACAGGTTTTGGATGGATATTAATTTTCACACCATATTTTTCGGATATCCGATACAATAGGTAGCGGCTTACGATTAATTCATCAGCTGCTTTTTTTCCGCCTTTCGCAAATACCTGGAATTCCCATTGACCCAGTAATACTTCAGCATTGATCCCAGTGATACCAAGACCGGCATCGAGACAGGCATCGAGATGCTCTTCTACGATATCACGTCCAGCAACCTTGTTGAAACCTACCGCGCAATAATATGGACCTTGTGGACCTGGGTATCCGTTTGATGGGAAACCTAATGGAAGGCTGTTTTGCTCTAAGACATATTCCTGCTCATAACCGAACCAATAGTCATCTGTATCATTTGGGATCAGACAGCGCATATTAGTCGGGTGGGGTGTACCATCAGGATTGAATACCTCTGTTACCACGAGCCAGGAGTTTTTACGCTGTGGATCCGGGTAAGCGGCTACAGGGCGTAGGAGGCAATCTGAAGAATGACCGTTGGCTTGCTTTGTACTGCTGCCATCGAAAGACCATTCCGGGAGTTTCCTGACATCACCAGAGAAATTTTCCATTTCAATGACCTTTGTCTTGCTTCTGAGGTTGGGTTCCGGTTTGTAACCGTCGAGCCAGATGTATTCAAATTTGAGCTTAGCCATATGGGAACTTGTTATGTTTTAGGAATTAAAGAATAACTGTTTTTAAAATATGTGCTGCGAAGCTAACTTGACAGCCCCTGCACAGACAAAACAAAGTTTTACAATAACGTTGTGGCTAAAATGGCAAAAAAATATGTAATGATCTGAATATGTGTATCTTGTGGACTTAAATATTGTTATGCCCATAGCACAGTCTGAACAGTTATTTACGATTATTAAGTCTCTTACCAAGGCCGAAAAGCGGAATTTCCGGCTGTATGTCCAGCGCCTCCAGAGCAATGAGGACGTACAGTATGTCCGTCTTTTTGACATCCTGGATAAAGCGGAAGATTATGATGAGGCTAACGTGCTGGAGAGACTTGGGGATATTTCAGCCTCCAAATTTGTTAATCTGAAGCGTCACCTGTATACCCAGGTGCTCAAAAGCTTACGGCTCATTTTTGAAAATATCGAATCGATCAAGGTCCGGGAGCAGATAGATTTTGCACATATCCTGTATAGTAAGGGTCTCTATCTGCAGGCATTTAAACTGCTTGACCGTGTCAAGGAGATGCTGCCCGAAGGAGGACATGATTTGCTACGACTGGAAATTATTGAGTTTCAAAAATTTATTGAAGAACGCCATATCACGCGCAGCCGGAAAAAAGCCGGTAAGGTGCAATCACTCCTCAATGAATCTGAAAACCAGGAAGCACGTGTATCGAACCTCATCATGTTGTCTAATCTCAAGATCAAAATCCATGGATGGTATATTGAGACCGGACACGTGAGAGATGCAAAAGATCACTTTACTGTAAAAGAATATTTTGAATCCGAATTGCGAAAAGTGCGCATTACAAATCTTTCTGTGACGGAGGAGATCTATTTGCAGCAGAGCTATATGTGGTATTACTATATCCTGTTGGATTTTGCCAATTGTCATCTGCATGCAGTGCTGTGGGTGAAAGCATTCGATGAAAATCCATCACATATGAAGGAAGACCCAGTCCTGTATATGCGGGGATTATCGTATCAGCTTACCTCACTGTATAGCATGCGCGATTATAACCGCTATGTAGACGTATTGGAAAAATTTGAAAACTTCATTTCCACTCATGAAACGTATTTTGATGTGACAGGTCAGATCATTTCATTTTTGTATTTGTATACGGCCAAGATCAATCGGCATTTCCTGGAAGGTTCTTTTGAAGAAGGGCTGTTATTGGTTCCTGAGATCAACCGGCAGATCAGGCGCTTCGGAAGATTTATTGATATTCACCGGATCATGGTATTCAATTACAAGACGGCGTGGTTATATCTCGGGTCTGGTAATCCGGCACTGAGTATTGAATATTTGAATAAAATAATCAACCTGCAGTCCGCTGGACATTTGCGCACTGATATACAATGTTATGCACGTCTGATGCTGTTGATGGCACATTTTGAATTGGGTCATTATAATCTTCTTGAACATCTTGTGGAACAGGTGGGCAGGTTTTTTAGCAAGATGCGGGATTTGAATGAGGTTCAGCTATCGCTCCTTTCTTTTTTCAGGAAAAATCTGGACATGCGCAGGTCCGAGTTGTTGCATAACTTTCAAACGCTTAAGAAGGATGTATTACGACTTGAGAAAAATCCGTTTGAAGGGCGCACCTTTCATCACCTGGATATGGTTGCCTGGATTGATAGCAGGATACAAGGCGTAACCGTTGGTGAGGTCGTACAGCAAAGGAATGCGACCTAAGGCCATCATCGCCCATCCTGCCATTCCATCACAGATGCAGCGGTTTTTGTACTTTAGAAGTTAGACATTATTAAATAGTTAGAGAAAATATGGTAGCAAATCAGAATGAATTATGAGAAATCTTCTTTTTTTCTTATTCACTATTTCTGTGTTACCATCCTGCGAAGAAAAATGCGAGATCAATCATCAAAGCCCGCATTATTATACGTATACCGGAACTATTGCTGCTACAAATAATTCTTCAATTTTGTCTTATGATGACCGAATATTGATTTGTGGCAATATGCAAACTGAATCGATTGTGTTTAAAATTGAAAAGGATGGTGATATTGTATGGCGTTCCATATGTGATGCCCATGAAACAACGCTATTGACAGGTCTGGCGGAACATACTGATCAAACCATTTTTGTGTGTGGTGTAACAAAAAGAAATAATCCGGAGGAATCGTCAGACATCCTGCTCATTCAACTACAAGCGAATGGCGATACAATGTGGTCAAAAACATACGATGTTGGTAACTCGGTTCGCGGTAGTAGAATTGTATGTTCGAAAGATCAAAATATTCTGATCGCTTCAACAACAGAAGACCCGGTGTCTAATTCATTCAGTGATTATAGTATTGTGAAAACTGATCGGGATGGTAATGAATTGTGGAGGAGATCCAATCATGGCAAGCCTCGATAATTAGAAAGTGCCTAAAAATTTTGGCCAAGCATTCATCCGACTAAATTATTCCCTATCCTTACGATTTTGGAGTAGTATTATCATTACTGCCATCCACAATGAAAACGAAGAAGTTATTGGTTTTACCAAACTCCCTAAAGAGCTAAAGGGATCGAATAATAGATTAAAATTTATCAGATATAACAAAATCGTATAGTTGTGTAATACAACCCACTCCATATGCCAATAATATTGTGATCTATTTAATAACCTAAACGTGATCACAATGAATAGTACAAAATCAAAATCTGTAACCAAATCTCCGGCGACAAAAAAATCACCAGCAAACCGTTCAAATGGTTCACCCTCTGTCAAAAATACGAATCCAGGCATGAAGTCATCTCAACTCATGAAGTTGTTTGAAGATGGCCTGAAGGATATTTACTGGGCTGAAAAAGCGTTAACCAAGGCCATTCCAAAAATGATTGATAATGCAACTTCACCTGTGCTGCTGGATGCACTTAATAAACATTTGGGAGAAACCAAAGGACAGGTTACCCGAGTGGAAGAAATATTCCAAACATTTGGGAAAAAAGCTGTTGCAAAAAAATGTGATGCCATGGAAGGCTTGATCAAAGAAGCTGAAGGTATCATGGAGGAATGTGTAGAAGGTGCCATGCGGGATGCAGGCATTATTTCTGCAGGTCAGAAAATAGAACATTATGAAATAGCTTCTTATGGCACACTTCGGCAGTTTGCCAATACACTTGGATTATCTGAAGCAGCCATGCTCCTTGGTGAGACACTCGGAGAGGAAATAGCTGCTGATGATAAATTCACTGAAGTAGCTGTTAAGACAATTAACATCCAGGCTAGTAAGCAAACAATGGAAGAAGAGGAATAATTTTCTTCTAATCTATTATAATCCCTAAATTCCTTCAGGTTCCTTTTGGTTATCCATTAGGAACCTGTTTTTTTTGAAAGGAAATTTTAGATTTGCAACTAATATTCAAAATCATATGACTGTTTCAATCGTAAGATCGAACTGATTAATTTGTCGGTAGTATGGTAATGATGCGGTTGCCTAGATTGACAGTACCCTCATCAACTTTCCACCGTATATCAATTACCTGACCTTCTAATATAGTCGCCATCGCTTGTAATGAAATCATTGATGTATTAATATCAGTGACACGGTTGGAATACGCAACCAGCACATCATCCTGATAGACACTAAAGGTAACAAGTGTATTGTTGATCGGTGGAGGTGCCTGTCCGGGTCCGTACACATTACCATTCAGATTCTCAAAACCAGTGATGGCGCCACCATTCGTTCCAACGTCTCCTGTGATCATGGAAGGTTCAGTATTCGCTACTGCTCCAGAAGAAGTAAACAAGACAAAGGATGACAATACACCAAGATCAATAAATGAATTGCCTGTCGGAATATAGGCAGTAAATGGTCCAACTGCGATGGCTCCAGTGGTCGTAAACATTCTTCCTTCCAAATTGCTTCCTGCTGCTGCTGAAGCTGCAGCGTTATTGGCAATGATATTACCTTTCATGATTGTATTTGCAGCAAGACTTGGTGCACCTTCGGATACCCAAAAAATATTATTTGCCCGGGCTCCATTTGTTAGGATAACTGTCGCACCTGCTCCCGCCGCAAGGGCGCCGCCCGTCCGTATTATAAATACTGAATTTGTATCCCCACCACCATCTAAGGTCAGTATGCCTGCCAGCGAAATAGCCCCGGCTAAATAATAAACACCGGGTGGTAAAGTTTCACCATTCCCAAACACAGCACCATGGGTTGTATTTGTGATAGGAATATCAATGAGTTCGTTATAAGCAGCTAATAGATCAATAACCCCTTGCGCTGTACTAATAGGTTCACTTGCTGTGAGGCCAAACTGGCCGTTAAATAGGACGAGGTAGGTGCCAGCAGGAGGAGATAAGGCCATACCAGGTATCAGTACATCTACTGTGGATGAAGTAGCAACTTCACTGGCTGCAGTCACAGTTGTAATGTTTGTTCCGCCATTCCCTTTCATGCCTTCCCAAACAGGAAGTAAAGATGTACCTGTATTGACTTCTATGTCATTATTGGTCACATTGTAAATCTGCAATCCGGATGCCGGATCATTGATCAGATCACGCTGGGCAGTGGTTAATCTGGGCAGTAGAAATCCTTTGTCTGTGGAGTATAAATCCAGAACAGCAGAGGAATCCGGAATAATGTTGATACCGACTTGCCCGTTGATCATATATGGAAGGAAGAAGCCTCCGATTATTAATATGCTTAAAAGTTTATTTCTCATAGCTCAGTGTTAAAATGTAAAATTGATTAATTCCAATGCGAATACATTACATCAGAATAATTATGATTTACATAATACACTTAGCTGTCGCGGATGCCACATAGTAGGATCTTAGCAGTGTGGATACCCCAAAGCAGTATAATGGCAGGCAGGGAATGTGCAAGATGACCTCTGCCCGTACGATGATGAAAGGAGGAGATTCCACAAAAATAATGTGCAGGAAAATTCCTGCACATCATTTTTAGACCTGGAAAATAATTTATTCTATTTGATTTAAGCCGGCACCTTTCCCGCTTTCTCTCGTTCCCAAAATCTATGTTGGGCTATAGCTTTAATAAACTCTTTAGGTGGCAAGTTAAACACAACGCCATTTGTAAGATTGCTTTTCGCTGAGCCGCCATCGCGCATGATTTTACTTCCTACAGCACTTATGTTTACAAGGTCTACGCCTTCCGCATCAGCAGCTATAGCTTTGCAATGTTTGTACGCTTCTTCGATAAAATGAATGGCATCCCCTTCATCTTGTAGTATTGCGAAACTTTGTTTGCCACCAGGAACATACACAGCATCAAATACTACAGAAGCTGAGGTTAAATAAGTCTGATCCACTTTTAATTTTACGTTCCCTGCACTGATTTCACCGAGATGGGGTGCGATGATCTTTACTTGTCCGCCAGCTGCTTCTATAGCTGATTTCATAGCTGTCACTGCTGTACCATCAACTCCATCTGCTGTCAGGATAGCTATACTGCGTGTCTTTATTGTATTCTTCACTGTATTGGCCATACTCAAAGCAGCAGATTTATCAATCGCCTGTTGTCCTTTTTTGGGCTGGAATTTTTTCGGATCACCATCGGCTGGTATACTCAGGTTCATAGGTTGTTCCGGTCCTTTCGGTACAGGGAATCCAAGGCCTTGCGCGACTTTTGAGGCAAGGGTCTTATCTATTTGTGTCAGCATACCGACAATCCGAACACGGATATCTTCTCTTTCAAGTTTACCTAATTCAAATTGGAATGCGGTAACAATATGATTCTTTTCAGCTTCACTTTGACTATTGTAGAATAATGTAGCCTGGCTGAAATGATCAAAGAAGCTCCTGCTCCGTGCGCGGACCTTGCGCGCATCAATTCGTTCATTGTATGACACAAAGCCACCTTCCATTGATTTTGCCTGGAAAGGGCAACCAACGCCTGTTGTATTTGGATGATAACTTGATTGACCCGCGTCAATATTGATCCGCATATGGCCATCACGTTGATTGTTACGCACAGGCACCACAGGGCGATTGATTGGGATCTCATGGAAGTTAGGACCACCTAAACGACTCAGCTGAGTATCGGTATAGGAAAACAACCTGCCTTGTAACAGTGGGTCATTTGAAAAATCAATTCCCGAGACGATATGTCCCGGATGAAATGCAACTTGTTCCGTCTCCGCGAAAAAATTATCAGGATTTCGGTTTAACGTCATCCTGCCTATAATTTGTACAGGTACAAGTTCTTCAGGGATCAGTTTTGTTGGATCCAGCAAGTCAAAATCAAAAGCGTGTTCGTCTTTCTCTTCTACGATCTGAACGCCAAAATTCCATACTGGAAAATTGCCGGCTTCAATTGACTCCCAAAGATCTCTTCTGTGAAAATCAGCATCTTTTCCTGAAATTTTTTGAGCTTCATCCCAGGCGACAGAATGTACGCCCAACTCCGGTTTCCAGTGAAATTTGACAAAAACAGATTTACCTGCTTCATTTACAAATCGAAACGTGTGTACACCAAATCCTTCCATCATGCGCAAGCTTCGCGGAATGGCACGATCACTCATAGCCCACATGATCATGTGCATGCTTTCGGGCATCAGTGATACGAAATCCCAGAATGTATCATGGGCTGAAGCTGCCTGTGGTATTTCATGGTGGGGCTCCGGCTTGACCGCATGTATGAGGTCCGGAAACTTAATGGCATCCTGAATAAAAAAAACAGGAATATTATTGCCCACGAGATCGAAGTTGCCTTCGTCAGTGTAGAATTTAACTGAGAACCCTCTTACATCACGTGCGAGATCTGTTGATCCTCTGGATCCTGCGACTGTACTAAATCGTACAAATACGGGCACTCGCGTTCCGGGTTTCTGCAAGAACCCAGCCTTTGAATATTGAGACATGGATTTTGTCAGTTCAAAAAAACCATGAGCTCCTGAGCCCCTGGCATGTACGATGCGTTCCGGGATTCGCTCGTGATCAAAATGTGTGATCTTTTCACGTAATTGGAAATCTTCCAGTAACGTGGCTCCACGTTCGCCGGCTTTTAAGGAGTTCTGATCATCATTGATCCGAAGACCGTGATTGGTGGTTAGAAACTCACCATCACCACTTGTCGTGTTTCTTGCGAGATCCTCAATTTTTTTACTGGTGAGCGGTTTTTTTTTGGAAGGTTTAGATTTAGCCATAGCTGGAGAAATTTTGACAAAGTCAACAAACTTTAGTCGGAATAGTTGACCTTAGGTATGGAAAGGTTTAATCGGTATGTCCGCCTGATTTAAATCCAATTTTTGGCTGACTGAATTTGGATTCTTTTAATTCGAATTCTTTCACGTCGTCATAGTTGACCGTCGCCATCATATCTGCTGTTCGTTCTTCCTTTTTCATGGCAGCGAGTCGCAGGTTTTGATTTTTAACTGACTCTGCTACTGTCTGACGAACGGTACGTGCATTCCCAAAATGCTGATCCCTGCGATCATACAGAAAGGTAAAATATTTCTTCAGATGCGTGGCTGCGTCAACGTCCGGCATTACATCCTCTTTCCTGAACATAGCCAGGGAGATTATAAACATCTCATCTGGTGTGTAATCTTCGAAATGAAAATATTTGTCAAAGCGAGATTTCAGGCCTGGATTGGAGTTGATAAACTGATGCATGTTTTGCGTATAGCCAGCTACAATAACACCAAATTTGCCGCGCATGTCTTCCATACGTTTCAGGATGATCTGAATAGCTTCTCCACCAAAGTCATACGGTGAACCGCGTTCCTGCGCAAGAGAATATGCTTCATCGATAAATAGGACACCCCCCATGGCTTCATTGATTTTCTCTCCACTCTTAATGGCTGTTTGGCCTACATAGCCTGCAACGAGACCTTCCCTGTCCACTTCCACCAGATGTCCTTTGGAAAGGATACCAAGGCCTCGATAAACTCTTGAGAGGATGCGGGCAACAGTTGTTTTACCTGTACCCGGATTGCCGGTGAAAACAGAATGCAATGAAAATTTATTCAATACATCCTTTCCTGTTTCCTGGTAAAATCTAACAAGACGAACCATCTCATTTACCTCCTGCTTGATATTCTCCAATCCGGTCAGCGCATTGAGATCATCCAATGCATCCTGTAATACTTTCTCAAGCGTTTCCTCAGTGGTCTGTGTGTTGAGATTTTGATTCAGTTTCTGTAAAGATCCTGAATCTGTAATTACTTCTGCTGCCCCTTCTTCAAAACTTTCTCCTACAGTAAATGCCGTGCTTGCAATTAACATGTCCATAAAAACCACCTCAAGTGTGTACGAGTCATTGAACCATGAACCAGTTGTGTCATTCCCCCAGCTGGCAAATGTTGTGTACGTCTGGCCTACGGTATTGGGTGCGACATAAATTACATAGTTATGGCTTCCCTTCGGAAGGCCATCTTTATCAAAAAAGCCAAACATGGTTTCTACATAATAATCCTTCTCAGATTTATTGGTGAATGTAAATTCTCCCCAAACATACCGGGTATCTTTCTGACTAAACTTTTTGACATATTTTTTCTGAGGAGCGGCACTTCCTACTTTATCACCTTCAAACAGTTTCAAGTCTTTGACATCGAAAAAGAGATTTTCGCCCGGTGCTGCCAGTCCAACATCTTCTACATAGAATATCGCTTCACCAACTTTTACCTCATCAATATATCCTTCCCACGTATAACTCCCTTTTCGCCAATAATCACCTGCCAGTGGCTTGCCCCAGGAGTGCCGGATATACACGATGTTTTCCTCCTTTGTGATTTTCCGCTTTTCTTCAAAATTTGAAAGTTCACTGCGCTGACTGCCATTGATGAAGTAGCACTTGGTGCGGATGGACGCTTCCCAGTCTTCTTCATCAAAGAGCTTGTTAAAGAAGGACAATTCCACCCTCATATAGGTAGTTTCAAACCGGTCAAAAACCTTTCTGTACTTCTTCGTGCTCTCTGCCATCCACTCATCTGAGGAATGGACCTTCATGTCCCGGAACTTATATTTGACCTGCATAGATTTTCTCATTTTTCTCCTGGTGAGCGGGGGAGTGATCCTATATATTTTAAGGTTTGAATGTAGTAAAAAATTAGAATTCAAACTTTCCGGTAGCTTTTGACGTATGTATACTACACCTTATCATATAGCTGCCATGGGATACCGGATACTTCATATTGTATACATTTTAGGCTTGATTTTCATGCCCCTTACGGTAACATCTCAAGATCTTCAGATCACCAGCCCGGTGAGGTTCCTGGCTTTGGGCGATTCATACACCATCGGACAAAGTGTCCCTGTCGCGCAGCGCTGGCCTGTACAACTCTTGGATTCGTTAGAAGCTCGTGGATTTGTTGTGGATACTTTACGAATTATTGCAACCACCGGCTGGCGCACGGACAACCTGCTCAATGCCATCCGAAGTCAGGACCTACAGGATGAAAACTACAATCTTGTCTCTTTACTAATTGGAGTCAACAATCAATTTCAAAACCGTCCTTTTAGTCAATATGTCACTGAATTTCCAATTTTGCTTGATTCTGCCATCAGCTACGCTGGAGGAGATCCGTCTCGGGTATTCGTAGTATCTATCCCTGATTACGCCTTTACCCCTTTTGGTCAGCAAAGCGGGAATGCTGCTGAGATCAGTGAAGAGTTGGATCAGTACAATGATTATAACCGGCAAATTGCGGATGAAAGAGGGGTGACCTACTTTAACATCACACCCATCAGTCGCCTGGGATTACAACATCCTGAATACGTAGCTAATGATGGATTACATCCAAGTGGTATACAATATACCGAATGGGTGCAACTGATGCTGAAATTGATCGATGAACAAGCCACAGGTGCATATCTTCCTAAGTCAGAGGCTTTAAATGTCAATATTTTTCCAAATCCTGCATGGGATGAAATCACACTCGAGTTTCCCCTGGAAAAAACAACAGGTAGTTTTAGGATTCAGTTGTATGCGGCTGATGGAGTGCTGATCCTGGAGAGAACAATCAACAGATCCGCTGAACAAATTTCCCTGTCGACCTTCCCTGACGGAATATACATCATAAAGATAAATTCCGGTAAGCAGCAAGTGATGAAGAAGGTTGTGAAAATCTGAGTTACTACCGAATGAAAATATCCCTCTCTTACTTTTGAAGACCCGGAGGATCCCTTTATAGCTTATAGCCGGAGGCGTTTATAATTTCCCCCGGGAGAGAAATTTTCTGAGGATAAAAAGACAAATACATGCTTAGGCACGGAAGGACAGAGTCGCAAGGTTTTGTCCTTTTTTGGTTCTACAGTGTAAGTAAAAATATTTTGTGGAGAATTGGCAGATTTAAGTTAAATTTCGGTAAATTTGGCAATCAGCTTATTTAATTGCGGCTATAGTTCACTTGTGAGTAATTTAACAAGCTGTGTTAAATATGTACGTTTGGTCAGAATATAATTAAGTCTCCTTTTAAGTACCCTCTTAAGTCTCCTCTTAAGCCCCTTTAGTATGAGGTTGTTCATCAAAAATATGATGTGCCTTCGTTGTAAAATTATGGTTAAATCTGAGCTTGAAAACCTTGGCATACACCATACTATTATTGAATTGGGTGAGGTTCATATTGTTGAAACACTGACTGAGGGAAAGCGGCATGAGCTAAAAATAGCATTGCTTAGGTCCGGCCTTGAATTAATGGATGATAAAAAAAGCATCCTCATCGAAAAGATCAAAACTTGCGTAATCGAATTGATTTATTACAGTGATGATTTGCCGCATATCAATTTTTCAGAATTTCTGAGTTCCAAATTGAAATATGACTATAAATACCTTTCCAGCCTCTTTTCGGAAGTAAAAGGAACCACGATTGAATGTTTTATCATCTTGCACAAAGTCGAACGGGTAAAGGAACTCCTGATTTATGATGAACTTACCTTGAAAGAGATCGCCTTTAAGCTCAAATATAGCAGCGTAGCCCATTTATCGATGCAGTTTAAGAAGTCTACCGGATTGACACCGACCTACTTCAAGAGAATCAAACATATCAAGAGAACCACGCTCGATTCCATCTAAGTGCTTTTGACCATTCCCTTCAGTAATCTGAAAATTATATAAGGTGTATTGGGAATTATGTAATGGAGTTGCTTTAGTTTTCAGTATCTTGATCTTTACTAGTGAAGGAATGCAAGGTTTCTGGTGGAATATAGGGTAAGTGTCAAATCTTCGATGATTATATACGTAACTATTTCTGCATAATCAGTGTGGACAAAAGTAGATGCAATATATGATGCAACCTGCCTCACCTCATCAACTTGCCGTTTTTTTGATATCCGAATAGTAAGAAGTTAGAATTTAAATGACAGGAAATGTAACCATACTGTTAGTGGAAGATGATCTTGACGATCAGGACTTTTTCGTTGAGGCTGTTAGTCAAATTGAGAATGCTTCAATGTTTGGCATTGCCAAGAATGGACAGGAGGCGATCGCAAGACTGCAGCGTGGGGGCTATCCGGAAATAATTTTCATGGATATTAATATGCCAAAGATGAATGGTGTTGATTGTCTAAAGGCAATTTATACGAATCCA
>JBBREG010000035.1:0-20545 GCA_038203125.1 Chitinophagales bacterium | reverse complement strand
TGAAGGAGGGTTTTGGGAATGTGTTGGACTAAACTAGTCCTTTAAGCCCGCTAACCCTATGCCTGCCCTGAAAGGGGACCTTATGATTTTTCTGACCCCCTGCCCCCTGAAAGGGGGACCTATGTGTATCCTGACCCCTTGCTTCCGGAAAAGGGGAGCTTATGATTTTTCTGACCCCCTGCCCTCTGAAAGGGGGACCTAAGAAGATATGTTTCGGGAACTATCAACAAAGTCCCCCTTTCAGGGGGCAGGGGGTGAAGGAAGTCAATGTCTCCCTTTCACAGAAAGCAGGGGGCAGGGGGTCAAGGAAGCCACAGTCTCCCTTTCAGAAAGCAGGGGGGTTGGGGAGCAGGAGCAGGAGCAGAAGGTTGGTGTCATGTATTGGCAAGGATAATGTCTGTCCTGGTTATTCTTCAGTCTGAAAGAGGTCCTGGCATTATTTTTCACAATTCATCCCCTCATTTACGCAACCCAACATATTTTCATTTGTCTTTCGGGCTTCTTTAAAGTCATTTGCGGTATCAATGCATCAAGGATGTCACACAAGATTGCAGTGATTGTAACATTAAAATAAACTTTTAACCCAATCCCTATGCCCACGAAATTCAAATTAATTACGCTATTCATTTTTATCGGTTCCATTCAGTTGATGAGCCAGACAGGTGGAGTGCTTCAAGTGTCTGTAGGACCTTCTTTTCTGACACGACAGGACCTGGTGTTTTCACCTTTTATCCATTCGGATTTTTCGCTGTTGAACGGCGGACTGGAGTATCAGAAAAGCAAACGAGGTCATCAGTTTTTCAGACTGAACTATGCCGGATTTGAAACAGGATTGCAGACTCCTTATGATTATGTGCTGGATGATACTTTTGGCACATCGTATCCGCATGATTTTACATTTGTTCAGATAGCCTATGGCCATGGATTTTCCATTGGAAAGCGTGATACGCTGCAACCCACGCTGGGATTTTCACTACAAATGGATGTGCAGGCAATGACATATCAATACGGGTTGTTTAGCTTCTTCGGGTACTATTCCACTACCGCCCTGAATATATGGTACAGACAAACACTTCCCCTGGGCACAAAAAGCAGATTGATCGGGATGGTGGAAGTTCCAATCGTATCATGGCTGACACGATCACCCTACCTGGTCAATGATGATGAGTTCATTGAGAATACATACTCTCATAAAGGTGTGGAGACATTTTTTAAATATCTTGAAGATGGTCATATAGCTACATGGGACGAAATACAACGACTGGACCTGGGCCTTCAATATCAATATGATCTTTCACGTAAATGGATACTGGGTGCTGCCTATAAATTCTCTTTCATTCATGCATCAAAACCACGGGATCTGTATTCTATTCAAAATAATTTCAACCTCACCTTAGGTATTAAACTTTAAAATAACATGAAAACCTATTCTATAGTATTTATCCTTCTTTCACTTATCCTTTCTTCCTGCACCACTCTTTTGGTGGAAGCACCTGCAAACAACCCTGAGGCGATCTTCGAAAATCTCTGGAATACATTTGATGAAGAATATGCCGTATTCGAAGAACGTAGTATCGATTGGGATGCACAATACAATACCTACAGGCCCCAGGTGGATGCGCTCACATCAGATGATGAATTGTTCAGCATCTTAACAGAAATGCTTACCCCATTTGATGATGGACATATTACACTCACTGCCCCCGGAAAACAAGTCTTTTTTGGGAATAAGATCCGTCGTGAAAAAATCGATGATGCACTTTTTAATATCGATGTAATTAAAACATACCTGGAACCAGGATTTGAAGTTGGGGATGATAATACGGATCAAGCTCCATACATCTTTGGAAAAGTGAAAGATGAGAATGTAGCGTATATCTATTTCCGGTATGTAGGTGACAATTTTATTGTGCTCAATGATTTTCTTGAAAAATATAAGGATGTCAATGGGTATATCATCGATCTGCGTCACAATGATGGTGGTGACTTCACGTATTGCTACAGTGAGATCGGCCGGCTGGTAGATGAAGAGCGATATGTCTTTCGCAGTAAAACAAAAAATGGGAAAGGAGATAACGACTATACCGAATGGCATCGGTGGTCTGTCTTTCCGGAGGGAGCCTACGTAGACAAACCGATTGCCGTATTAACCGACCGATACACGATCAGCGCTGGTGAACGAGCAGTGATGGCTTTTGATGTGTTACCCAATGTCACTATCATGGGAGATACCACAAATGGTGCCCATGCTACCCTGGTGGGAAGGGAATTAGCAAATGGATGGTTCTATTCGCTCGTGATCCAAAAAGTAGAGGTCGCTGATGGAGAATCGTATGAAGGCATTGGGATTGCGCCGGATGTGCTGGTTAAGAACACCATAGATGAGATATCAAATGGTGTTGACCAGGTACTGGAGAATGCGGTTGAGCTCGTGAAGTAATTATGCTTTTCCTAATTGCTTCAGGAACCGAAGATGTGAGATTAAGGCAGACATCATCGAAGGATACTGATTGAACCGGATCGAATTTTCTTTACAGGCATCTTTAACGATGTTGTGGATCACCGGATAATGCACATGGCTGATGTGCGGAAACAGGTGATGCTCAACCTGAAAATTGAGACCCCCGGTAAACCATCCGATCACTTTATTGTGTGTTGCAAAATCAGCTGTGGTCCTGATCTGGTGTACTGCCCATTCATCATTGATTTTGATCGCTTGATGATTCGCATCTTCAAAATGAGTTTTTTCTACAACATGTGCTAATTGAAACACAATCGCAAGAGAGATACCCATGCTGAAATGTATAATCAGGAACCCGATAATGAATGGAACGATACCAATGATATACATTGGGATCAGGACAAAAAATAAGACGTATAATATTTTGCTTGCCCAGAAAACGAAGTGTTCCCGCAATTCCATTTTCTTAAGTTCCGTGCCCTGAATTTCTTTCCGGAAATATTTTTCAAAATCATCGAAGAAGATCCACATCAAGGTGGTAAAGCCATATAACGGAAGGCTATACAAAAATTGAAACTTATGAAGTTTCCAGCGTGGCTGTGATTCGCACATCCGTAAAAATGGAGACTTAATGATATCATCATCGACACCATCTACATTGGTGTAAGTGTGATGGATGACATTATGTTTTTGTTTCCAAAACCAGGAGTTGACACCCAATGCATTTCCAGTAAGGCCCATCAGGTAATTGACCCATTTGCGGGTTGAGAAACTACCGTGATTGGCATCATGCATGATGTTAAATCCGATAGCTGCCTGGGTGATACCAAATAATACGCAAATAGCGATCGCAAGCACGGGGTGCATGCTGACGGTCAACAGCGTCATATACGTAAGGAATGCGCCGATCAACAGGATAGCTGCTTTTATATACAGTTTCCGGTTACCGGTCCTTTTAAGGTTGTTTTCCTTAAAGTACTGGTCTACTTTAGAACTGATCGACCTAAAAAAAACAGATTTCTGATTGTTGAATGTAACTCTTGTCATGACTCGATTATGGGGCGCAAAGATGCGAAATTGTTATGGACGGGCGATGCCATAACGGAAAATCACCTGCACTTAGTTCGGCATCGGTGAAACAAGCCTCAAACCTCAATGAAAGCGACCATTTATTTTATTTTTACCTGAAAATCAAGATCCTGCAAGCGATACAGGAGCAGTTGGAATTGGGATTCGAAGACCGGCAAACCAATATCCCCGGTTGGCATTAAAGTTAAACCCCCACCCTGCCTGCAGGTAATCTTTAAACAGGCTCAGGACGGCACCTCCTGCAAATTCCGGAGTATCGTCATTGTTAAAATCATAAGATGCAGCATGCAGACCTATCCCCACATCCATAAAATTGCGGTAGGCCAGGCTATGGCTTTTAAATTTGTACAGGATACTTACCAGGGGGCCTCCTTTCCAATTAGACTCAATGGAAATGGGCCTGGCAAAAGAATAAGCAACATTCATTTGGATGTGTGGAAGGGCATTCATGACGGGATAATCCCGGACCTCTGTAATGACAGGTGACGTTTCCTCACCCTTCCAGATCATGGCCTTTACCAGTAACACATCACCCGGATCTCTCTTGCCGGCATAATGGAGGTCTAATACTGTGGAAACAGGAATATTATCGATGGAGAGCTTCAGGATCTCTTCACTCAGTTCCAATGCTGCAGCATTGATCTGACGTCCATATACGGCGAACTGGTATCCTTCACGTGCATGACCAAGCAAATCCTGGGCTTGTTTGCCAAGGATTGTGTGTAAAGAAGTAAAATCAGTTTTGATGCTGTTCACTCCGGCACCCAATGCCTGGAAGTCCACACTTGTAACCAGACCTTTTATATCATCTACAATCGTTGAGATCTGTCGGTTGACATTGGTGATGTCATCCATAAAAAAACGAAGGAGTTCGCTTTTGGTCAATGTTGCAGTTGCGCCTTCATTGCGTGTATACTTTTCAATAAGATTGTGCATATCCTGTCTGAGCACATTCCATTTTATTTCAATCTCATTGGTACGCGCGATGATATTTTCTTTTTCTGCGCGTGCTTGTGTAACCAAACCATTGATGTTTGATTTTACCTGTGCAATTTGAGCCTGGATTAATTCTTCATCAATAGCTTTTGCCAAAATGCCGGGTAATACATCAGCAAATTTTTCAAACACATTGCTTTCATCCATATCCTCAAAAAACGAGTTGAGGCTTTGGAGTTCTGTAAGTTGTTCTGGTGTCAGATATAGTTGATTCCGTTCAAAGTGAAAATAATCACCGGGAGCTAATTCATCAAACCCATCAATATGTAATGGTTCTGTACCGCGGCTGCTGACAAACCAAGCGGCAAGTTGAAAATAGTAACCTGCTTGCTTTCGCAGACCGGCAAGATCATTTTCTGCAAATTGAATTTCTTCTGCAAGTAATCGAAGGATGATCCGGAAATTCTCATTACTGCCTTTCCCTGCGACAAATGGCAATTCTTCTTCACGGCGTCGATGAAACCGCGCTCCTTCAGGGAATAATCTGACAATCGATTGCCCCGCCTGCGCTCTTTCCCGCAGGATAGGTGCAAGCAATATGGTACTGACTGTGTCACCAGATGCATCAAAAAGTAATGTGTATTGCTGAATCGCTGCGTCGAGGCGTTGAATAAATGATTTGTAGACCCGGAGTTTTGCAATGAGTGAATCTACTGCCTTGCTTCCCCCTGATATCAGTTCACTATCCACATGCGACGTGATCGCATTTTTATTGACAACAATATTCAACTTGCTGTTGATATCAATGGCCTGGCGACCTTCCGCCAGAAGGCGATGATTCCCCGATTCATCCATTTCGGTGATCGTAATCAATTGAGCCTGCACATTACTGACGGATAAGAGCAGGATGAAAAGTAGAATTGCATTTTTCATGAAATATCAATTTGACTTTCGATGGATGTTCATTCCAATTGATGAAAACGGTTTTAGCCGATTAATCGACTTCCGCACTGATGAATGCATCATCAATACGGCTGAATGTAGGTTGCGTACCATCCCGTACGATCATATCACGAATGACGTCTGTCAGTGACAGCGCGACTGCCAGGGGCTTTTCCCAATCCGTCACCAAACCACCGGGATCTTCCAATGTTATAAGAATGTCCATGATGTCCTCACGGATCGGCGCATGGATTACCCACCGGGGTTCTGCAAGGATACCGCCGGTAAGTATATCAGCACGACGAGCGGTTTCTTCCGCCAGTTTCGTTTCACCCAGTACAACTATGAGGACCAGGTCTTGGTCAAGCATTTCCAAAAACATCGCTTGTGCTTCTGGTGGATCGTCAATAGGCAGGACGATGAGTTTCGAGTCCATAAGTGAGTCGGTTTTAAAAATAAGCATTCTCATCTGCCTCTATCCTTTGGTGAGGTCAGATTTTCCCATTTAATATTTCACTTCGTTCTTTCTGAATATTGCGCAAACTGTATTCGTAAATCTTAATACTGATTCAATTGGATGGTTAGCAATCCTAAGATAATAAAAAGCGTGCAGCGCAAGGCATTCGGCATGCGGCGGGGGGTTTGTGCAGGAGGCAGGACGCAGTATTTCGACACGCAGTGGAGATCCCGATATTTCATTTGGAAATACTGCGAGAGAGTAAGGGTTTGGGGATGGGGATGGAGCATGGGGTTGTTCAGTGGATAGGTGATAAGGTGCAATCTTTATCAACAAATTCAGCGGCCTCAAGGCGGACATAAAACTTGTCACGGGTACAAATAGTAGAATGGTATATGGTGGAGCGCCTTCTGACGATTCACGAAACCTCTTGCTAAACTGCAAATGTCTTGGAGATATAATACTTCTCCGGCTTCTTCATAAACCAACTTTGACTTTGATTAATAAACTTAGAATAGATCATCACAAATCGGATGTTGGGATCGAGGGCAGTGACATGTGTAAACTGACGCGTCATGCCGCCGTCGACGAATGCATTGTGATCGGGCTTTTGCCAGTAGAAGTCTTCCGGGTTTTTGTTGAATTTTAATTGCTTCTCGATTTCTTCATCGGACATATCGAAAGGCATCGTGTCGTCATAATATAGAACACGAAATTTAAAATCGGTGATGTACTGTCGTGTCAACCCTTTATTCGTAATCGTCGCGACGAACTCAACAATGTTTTTATCTCGGGACGTACCCAGCTTAGTCATGCCAAGCTCGAACTGCAGTTTGGGATAGCGTTCTCGCGTGATACCGAAACGGTAGAGGGTCCATATGCCGGCGAGGATGATGGCGGAGATGGTGATGATGGAGGAGAGTTCCTGTAAAGACATTCTAATTTTTGATTTTGGATTTATTGTCACATGGCGTGCTAATCGACAAATTTCGCAAAAACATTTTCACGCGTAGCGTAATTAATTCTCGCTAATTCTTATTTCCATGATTAGGACAATCAAATCTTAAAAATCTAACCAGATCCGCGTTTCTGCGTGTAGTGAGTGCGTCATGAGTCCCAAATTTGGAGTCCTTTCATCTGGAATCAAAAAATGTTTCTTCAAAACTGAGAAAAAGCTGAGAAAAAAGTAAAATTCCGTATTTTCAGTTCCGAAAACAATTTACTTCACCTTTTTTAATACCAGTTGAAATCATGGGACTGACTATCTTTTATTCCGGCTCGCTCCGGGATGTCCGGCAAATTCCTGCTCTTGTAGATGAAGTGTGCGATATCTGTGACGACCTCCATTGGCGTTGCGAGATTGTCGAACCTTCTGAAGACATTCCGATATCGGGTGTCCTGTTTTGTCCGCCGGGCTCTGAAGAGATCTGGCTGACCTTTCTTCCTAATGGCCGCATGGCAAATCCAGGTAGCTTTTTTAATATCATGGGTGAGAAACAGAATCTATCCGGCTCGATTGTACTTGACTCGATCGTGCAATATGCAGGACCAGATGCGCACATGCGTGTGATCGAGTTTTTCAAATATTTATCACCAAAATATTTCAGGCAGTTCAAAGTCGTTGATGAAAGTGAATATTGGGAATCGGGCAATGCGGAAAAATGTCGCGACTGGTTTGTGATGTTTGAAGCATATTCGAATAATATGTCTGAAGATCTCGGCAAACTGGATCGTCGCGAATATGAAGGTGGAGAAACGTATCAGGACCGACTCAAGGAACTTTTTTTACAGGGAATTTCTTTTGAGGAGATCATGAAGGTGATGGGCGATCCGTATCGGAATCGTGAATCGTGAGTGGTCAGCGGTCAGTAGTGAGTGGTCAGCGGTCAGCGGTCAGTGGTCAGGTCAGCGGTCAGTGGTTGAGTGTTTGCAATGTTCGGAGTCGACTTTTTAGTTTTTTTCTTTGCGAACTTTGCGTCTTTGCGCGACATAATTATATGTGTAGTCAATGGACTGGTCATTTAGTTTGGCTCCATGCTGTCAGTGGAAACGCTCTGTGACCTCTGTGTCATTCATAATGATCTGCGTTCTTGCACGAAGTGAGCACGACTCAATTTTCCACAGCCTCAACCTTAGCCATTACCTTACACTTTAGCTTCCCTTCACAGGTCGATAGATCATCACCTTTCCGGATTTGACATTGGCCAGTTTTATCTCTGCCAACCCCACCCTGCGTACATTTCCATAATTCTGATGCGCGATGGTGAAATGGCCCGTGCCATGAATCTGAAACACGACTGCTGTATGATGCGGCATTTCCTGCCGGAAATAACCACGGGCATCACGGGTTTCAATCACCACCCGTTCAAATTGGAGGATGTCACCAGGATAGACACATTCTTTTTGATACATTACGGGAGTGCCGTATTTCAGCCTGCCGTCCCATTTTGCTTTGTTTGAATTTAATGCACCGGCAGCAAGGTCCCAGCATTCGCCACGGCCTACTTTTTTCTTGAGATTGGATGACACATAATCAAGTATGTATTGGTTGAGTTGAGGTATGGAATCGCAAGGTGCTATTGGATACGCTGTCGATTCAAATGCAGGCAATATCATGCAGACGCTAATGATGAAAGAGATCATTAAATTTTGGATTTTTAATCGCTAAATGGACTTTTACTCACAGACTCAAGGAACGCAGATTTATTAAGATCTATTATGATTTATTATGATCTGATTTGCCTGCTATGAACACATTACCATTCGAAAATGAGTTGTCCCTTGGCCTCAGTCTTAATCTGAGCCTCCTTCTTACCTTCATTACCGAAAGTGTCGCCTGAATTACAGAAGCATCATGATTTGTTAACAGCCCCAAAACAAGCGGGACATAGATTAGATTTACACTCCATTTTATTAGTATGAAAGAATTGAAGCGCCTTTTCGGGCTGACATTATTGTTGGCCACATTCCATTTTACTATCATAGCACAACAACCATGCGGTTCGGATGAACATCATGCATGGCTGATGAAGACAGATAATGCTTACAAAGCGAGCTACTTACGTCATAAAGCTACCCTTGATTCCCTAAAACGTGCCCCCTCTGCTCCAGAGCGTCAACTTCCTCCGGTTTATACCATTCCGGTAGTGGTACATGTAATACACCTCGGCGAACCCATCGGGACAAGAACGAATATTACTGATACCCAGATCTATAACGCAATAGCAGGTCTCAATGACCGGTACGCGAATACGAATGGCAGGGGGGTTGACATTGAGATTAATTTTTGCCTGGCTAACCTTGATCCGAATGGGTGTCCCACATCGGGGATTAATCGTGTAGATGGATCCGGCGTGACGGGGTATACCGAATCAGGAATCACGTGGGCCGGAGATTGTGGTGCAGATGAGCATGCGGTAAAAGACCTAATGAAATGGCCAACATGGGAATATTACAATATCTGGGTGGTGCATGACATATGTGGTGATATAGCCGGATATGCCTACTACCCGGCAGGTCATGAATATGATGGCACTGTCATCGACATCGCGTCAATGAATTATGAAAGTCGCACCCTGGCGCATGAATTAGGTCATGGCCTGAACCTGCAGCATACGTTTTCCGGCGAAGATGACACAACCTGTCCAGAAAATGTGGACTGCCTGGAAGATGGAGATGAGATCTGTGATACACCACCGCATCGCCGCAATGATTGTGGATTTATGAATCCCTGCAGCACCGAAGGTGATTTTGAAGACAGCCGCCTCAACTGGATGAGCTACTGCGGTACGAGCGTGGAGGATGGAAGATTCACTGAAGATCAACGTATGCGTATGCGTGATGCATTAGCGGTCGAGCCGCGTATACCACTTCTGACGTCGGTAGGGTGCAGCAATGATGTCTCCATGCAATTTACCAGTGATGACAGTTTCATGTGTGCCGGTGAAGAGCGTACATTATCAGCTATACCTGAAGGAGGTGAGTTTATTGTTGTCAATGGACCAGGGAGTGTTGAAGGAAATATATTGACAGCGACGGGTGCAGGAGTTATTGAAATCGAATATGTCATCTCCGCGGAGAATTGTTTCTCTATTGTATACCAGGCGATCTCTGTCAAGCCGACGCCGAACTCAAGATTGCGTCCTGCGGAAGATACTTTGTGTATTGGTCAGACGACAGTACTGCAAGGTATTCCTGCAGGTGGTGTGTTTACGCTTGTGTCTGGGCCAGGAATACTTGATAGTAATTTATTGACGGCAACAGCTGCAGGAGAGATTGAATTGTTGTACGAAATAGTTTTGTTGGGTTGTTTGAGTAAAGATGAGCATGTCATTATATCTAATGCCACGCCAACAGCAGGTATTGAAATGCTGACATCAGATGCGTTGATTGCGGTGCCGGATACAGGAGTGTTTCAGTGGGTACGTTGTGACCTTGGATATGAAATTATTACCGGTGCTACTGAAGCGATCTATTCGGTATCCTCTTCAGGAAGCTATGCAGTGGTGTTGATCAATGGGAATTGTCGAGATACGTCTGAGTGTATCGATCTTGAGATTACTTCAACTGACAATGGATCTTTTGAAAATGATATCAGGATATATCCGAATCCTGTGACGGATAAGTTGTACGTGGAGGATGCAGGATTTCGGGAAAACCTTAGTATCACTTTGTTTGATTTGCGTGGAATTCCTGTTAAACTTCCTGTTTACAATCAGTCGGAAAAAATTGAAATTAACATGTCGGGTTTTTTACCAGGAGTGTATGTGTTGAAGGTAAATGTGAAAGGCTCCATGAAAGTATATCGAGTAGTGAAGATTTAAATTCGGATTTCGGATGGTTGGTGAGCTGTAGCATTAGGTTGCGTGAAGCGGGCTGTGCGCTAAGCTCGTCGAAGTGTCGAAACATGGGCTTTATTCTGTGTGCGATTATCGACAATATTCTTATCGGAGTCTGTGTTGAGGAAGTTGAGCATCGCTTTCTTCGAAAGCAAACGGTTGAGAGGGTTTAGTTTTAATTGTACTAATTTCCAGTTTATCCGAATTAATCAGTGTAACCGCCATTTTAATCGGTGTATTCCGTGTAATCTGTGGCTGAAACTCTTCGTCACTTCAGCTCCGTATATGCGTGCGTTTCGACTCCGCTCAACGACCGCAGATATATTTGGATTGAGAAATTAATTCTCCTTGCACTTTGGCGGGCGTTTCGACTCCGCTCAACGACCGCAGGTTTATTTGGTTTATGCAATGTCAGCGATTGGTGATTAGACACAGCTTTTTTGAATGCAGAATAACGAATACAGAACAAGGAATTGTGAAGTGTTCATATATCATGTTTATGCAATGTCAGTGATTGGTGATTAGACACAGTTTTTAACTTGTCCAGAAAAATTGGCGAAAGGCAGGTTATATGTATAACTCTTAGAAAATCAGGAGTTATAAAAAAAGAAAATGAAAAATTGAGAAAAATTATGATTTGATTGGATGAGGTTGGGTCAATTAAAAATTATCCTTTTGAACAATAGGTACTGTTTTTGCTTATTATTGATTACTATGTCCCAAATATTTCATCTATCAAAGATGAAAGTTATACCATCACCTCTATAGTTTATGGAAAAAATCGGCCGAACTCTGGAGGCACTACTTATTAAAAAGTCTATGTTGACAGGGCTCCTGGTGGCAATGGTCCTTTATATCGGTTGTACTTACGAATATGAGGATACACTGGACCACCTTCTGACCGAAGCGCTCCTTGCCCATTCCAAAACCGGTACGCTTGACGGATATATCCTGCCGTCCAGCAATGACTATGCTTCGCTCCCAAACCAGGATATTAAAAATCCCATCACTCAAGCCAAAGCAGAGCTTGGAAAGCTTCTGTTTTTTGAGACCGGCCTTGGAGTTGAACCAAAATATCAGGTGTCCATGCAGACCTATTCCTGTAGCAGTTGCCATATCCCGTCACGCTCCTTCACCGCAGGCCGTTTTCAGGGCATAGCTGATGGTGGCGTAGGATTTGGAATAAGCGGGGAAGGACGAGGAAAAAACCCTTTGTATCTGGGTTCTGAAGTAGATGCTCAAGGCGCAAGACCCTTGCCTGTAATCAATACAACTTTTGTCACGAATGCACTTTGGGCCGGCACCTTCGGATCATTTGATGTAAATGCCGGAACTGAATCTGTTTGGAATCAGGATACGCTGGTGGAAATCAACTTTAAAGGCCTCATGGGTCTGGAGGCCAATAATGCGCGGGCCTTAGTGGTTCACCGGCAGATGATCAATAAGGCGGTGACGGATTCACTTGGATATACGGCAATGTTTGATGCTGCATTTCCCGAAATTCCGGAAAACGAAAGGTACACGAGGCTGACTGGTTCGTTTGCATTAGCCGCTTATCTTAGGACGATCCTGACTAATCAGGCACCTTTTCAATATTGGCTGAAAGGCGACAATACGGCCATGAACGATCCGGAGAAGCGAGGTGCCATATTGTTTTTTGGAAAAGCAGGTTGTGTCCGGTGCCATAATAGTCCGTCTTTAAATGCCCTGCCACATCAATTTTACGCACTGGGTGTCCGTAATCAATTTCAAACCGGATATCATGTCTTTCGTACTGACCGGTTTGACAATCGAAATCTCGGCCGGGGTGGATTTACCGGAAGGGATGAAGACAGGCACAAATTCAAAGTCCCTCAACTCTACAATCTTAAAGATTTCGGCTTTTATTTTCATGGCTCAAGTAAAACATCCCTCCGCAGCGTAGTAGAATATTTCAACGACGCGGTTCCTGAAAACCCCGATGTTCCTGTCACATATCTTGCATCGTATTTTAAACCCCTTCATCTGATGGACGATGAAATAAACGATCTGGTTGAATTTCTTGAAAACGGATTATATGATCCTGATATGTCCCGGTATGCCCCGCTTCACACCTTGTCTGGAAATTGTTTCCCAAACAATGATCTGCAGGCTCAGATCGATTTAGGGTGTAATTAATTTAATTCCATTTCTTTTTTTATCCGTCCCTATTTATCAGATCGTTTGAAAATACGCTGCTATTAATCACCGCAGTCCCTGACCTTGTCGAAGGTATTCTGATCTCCTCGCACTGGAACTGGGTTCGACCAGGAAATTTCGGAATGGCTACGAGTGAATAGCTATACTAGGGTGCAGTTCCGGCCTAAGCATCGTATAAAGCATGTGAGCCCTGTGTTTGAAAATAACGTCTTCAAAAAAAGGTAAGCCGGGAACTACGCCTTTTTTAAATCTGCTGATTCAAATGGCTTTTAAGAAATTAACACCGGTTGGATCACAAGGGCTATCTTTGCATTGCTGTACAGATAATTGTATAGCCACCTTTATAAACAATCAATATGAAACAGTCACCATTTAAATTTCAGGGTAATAACTCAGTCAAGGCGAAAAAAGCGAAATTGGAAGATGCCAAAACTGAGGGTGATATACCTAATAAATCAATTGGCACACCTAAAACATCAAAACGAATCAGCACCAGATCCTATGCTGCACCAGTCCGCTCCGGACGATCAGGCAATATTCAGGGCACCAAAGCCAAAGGATAGAATAAGAAGCCTTTCGCATGAAAACACCTGAACGATTGGTTTAAGAAGCAGATGATTCCAACCATTTGTAAAATCCAAAAAATCTGTGGCCTATTACACTTATTTATCGGTAAGGTAATTAGCGTGAATTAGCGTAACTATTGGTTAATAATTGCTATATATACATCTTAAAAGGCATGTATGGCCTTCAACACAACTCAGACCATTGATATTATCGAGATCATGGAACAATATCTCGAAAGGAACCGACCTCCTCAGGAGATCAGGTCACAACTGGATATTGGGTATCGAATAGACAATCAAAGTGTGATTATTTTTGAGATCCGGCCTGATTGGTTTGATTCTTCAAAAATCATGGAACATGATCAGGCCAAAACAACTTATATCAAAAGCCGCAATCGATGGAAAGTATTTTGGCTCCGTAGTTCAGGATGGTATCCATACAAACCGGCTGAAATGAAAAATTTACAGGCTTTTGTGAAAGAAATAGAGGCAGATCCGCATGGTTGCTTTTGGGGTTGAAATAACAAATTGACAAAGCACAGTACCCTATCTTTTCAATTAAACCCCAGACCGGGTTTGAAATAATTTTACTTGCATTATTTCCCCGACTTCCTTATTTTAGGTTTCGAAAACAATTAGTACTTCACTTTTTAAACCAGTTGAAAATGGGCATCTCCATTTATTACACCGGCGTGCTCCGGGACAAAAACCAGATTGAAGAATTAACCAGGGAAGCTGCTGAAATTGCAGCCGGTCATCATTGGGAATATTCGGAATTGCCGCATGTGCCCGATATCCCAATCAGGGGGCTTATTGTGCAACCCTCAAATTGTGATCCGGTCTGGCTCACCTTTCATGAGGATGGCTACCTCTGCAGTCCTATCCTATACTACTTCTTACAGGAAGATCCTGACGTAAATCTCTCTGAAGCGACGAGGCAGGTCATCGTCACTAAAACGCAATACGCCGGTGCCGAAATTCATATGACCGTGATCAACTTCCTGCGATACCTGGATGAAAAATATTTCAACAACTTTGAACTGACAGATGAATCAGAGTTTTGGGAGACCGGTGATGATGAATATTGCAGGAAACGTTTCGGAGAAGGTGATCACATAAAAGATCTGATCGAGTTGGCTTTGGAAGCTTATCAAACACGGCCCGAAAATGCAAAGGAGATCTATAAAAATGTAAAAGCGAAACTCCGTGAGGAATTGGGGATACCAAAGAAAAAGGTTTAGACAACGATCTGTTCATCATAAAAATACTTCACCATGAATGCAAACATTAACCAGGAAGGACCAGCCTTATTTAGGGAAAATTTTATAACCGCGGTCACTCAGATCCTTTATGACCAGAAAACCCTGGATGGGCTTAAAGAAGTTGACCTAACCAATTCAGCATTTAATCTGAAGGATGCAAGCATTGTTCCACAAAATGCTCTCTGGAAAAATTGGAATACTAGTTCTGTCATTATTACACCTGATGGTGATGCATGGATGAATTCCCTGTTTCTGGACAAGTCAAATACGTTATGGATCATATCCGAAACCTGACGTTGCTTGATAATAGCCAGTTGCATATACAGGGGGTGCGGTTGAATGTGTCGGGCAATTAGTAATTCTTCTCCGAAGAAGTGTGCCGGGGAAAAGTTTGAATTATTAGAGCCGTCCCTGCCAATTAATTTTTACAGTCCTCAATACAGGGAATTAATTGTTTAAATTGTAAGTTTCGAGGAGTAGTTTTTAAGTTTATACTTTCATTCAAAAATGACAAATGATCTATCGAGTGCGATGTATTTTTCTTCGCCTCTTTCGCCCTTGATATAGTAATGCCGGGCAAGTGTACTTCCTACAGATCCCTCAAAGGTTTTTTTAATGCGGGACATTTTTTCACTGGCTGAATTACTGAGCATATTTGTCATCTCATCAATTCTTTGTTTAATTTCAGCACGATCGCCGATTTCGCACAGCGCAGCATATAGTTCAAATAATTCCTGGCGGTGATCACAAAGCCCGCTCATCATGATGCCTTCCGGGTGACGGAGAAAAAGCATATACAAAGCCCGCTCCAAGGGCCGAAGGCAAATTTCAATGTTGTCATAATCCGTAAGGAGTATTCTCATGTTCCTGTCAATCCTCATATGGCTTACCGGTCTGTTTTGTCTAAAATTTTGGGCAAACAACATTTTGGTACGCAGCGATTCAATAATGGATAATGAGTGGTCAATAATATTTGATGGATACTGTTTTTGAAGTTCCTCTATGCAATCCCTGCAAATATCGGCTGTGCGCAACTTAAGCATGATGTCACGCTTCTCCCGACAAAAATCATTAATGCAGCCTCGTGGTTCGCTATGGACAAAGTGTTTCATCTCCTTACCATTCGAAAGCAAGTCCCTCTGAAGCACCAGCGCTATTACCTCATAAGCAATCGGAAAAACAGGCGGTGCATCAAGATATAACTCCCAGTCAGCGGTGTGTATAAATCCGCTGGAAAGCATATGTGGATCCAGGCAGGAAAACCAGTTGCGATGATTTGTTTCTGCCGTAAGAAGGATAATCATCTCCTCGTCCCTGATCCGCATGGCATCACGGTAATGCCGGCATTTTGAAAAGATATCATTCCAATGAACCGAGTTCTTTGGTGGCTTGAATCCGGCAGTGCTTACATCCAAAGGGATCTTTTTTCTTCTATTCCACTTCATGAAGTCTAAACTTCTCGATTCCAAAATAGTGGATTTTGATTGTGGAATTTCAACCTGGCTATGGAAATGAATGGCACCGGGAATAGATTGCAGCAGGCTAACCACTCCGGTCAGGAGGTCCTCATCTACTTCACGACTGCGTATTAAATGGATGTTCATCTGCTTATTCTTCGAATAATGAATCTGTTCTGCGACCGGTCTTCCTCTTTTCTGAATAGTGGGTCATGGAGGTACTTAATTTATTCCAGACACCTTCCTTCATGGTTTGTTTGTCAAACACCATGCTATTGCTATTGCGTATGTTCATCCGGGCAGCCACATCAATTGCATCCAGCGTGGCACCCATAAAACTGAATGTCCATTTTTCAGACGCCTCCAACCGGGATATTAAAGTACGGATATCCTGCAAACTGAATTCACGTGAAGCGTTTTCATAACCGTCTGTAATAATCACCACCACTACCGTTGTTGGAATTGTCCGCGAAGCATCTTTATGGGCTGCATCCAATCTGTGGACAGCGCTTCCTATGGCATCAAGCAATGCCGTGCTTCCATTGGGGACATACGTTTGAACATTTAAAAAAGGCGCGATCGAAGGTGCTGATTGAAAATGCTGGTGCGTAACTTTTGAATTGAATAGCGTAAGTCCGATTGTCATTTCCTGGTCGGGATATAATTCTTCAAGCCTTCTGATATGGGTAATCTGTTCATTAAAGCCGGTGATTGTATTTTCCACACAGTTGCTCATCGATCCGCTTTGATCGACAATAAGATGATAAATAGTTTTCTGAGTTTTCATAAAAAGTTGTTTTGATAGATGAATAGAAAGATTTGCCGGCTAATGTGGCGTACATGATGCATACAATGACTTTGAGGAGCCAAAGATGGAGGTACAAATGCCTTGTTCCTGAATGCTGCAAGCTTGCAACGTCATGTTTGTGACCTCTTGGCGGTCATGGAAAGCGTCAATTGGATTCTTCTTCCTGGTCTTGCTCTTTGTATTTTGTATTCTGATAGCTTTATTAGTGACAAGCTATTTCAAGACAAGACAATCCAATTGCCCGGGTTTTCAGGCAAGGCTGCTTATCTAATCTGGCTCAACCATCTTAGCAGTTCCACCATTTTGAATCTTACACAAATTTTAAAAAACGATCTGTACGTCTCTTCTCTGTAGTATAGTTTTAGTAGTTCTGTTTTCTGCTCCATCGCCAGGTGAGAAAAAGCAACTGCCCATAGCATGGTCACATTTTGAGTGATGGCGATGTTTTCGCTAAAGTCCTCGCGTAGTTTTTTAAAAATCGGAACTTGCTGGGATTGAAATTTTCTTTTTGAATCCTCCAAGATGGAATAAAATCGTCTGGAAAGTTTCAGCGTGGGGTATTCCAAACTAACGGTCTCATAAATCGGGAAATCCGGATCAACTTCTTCATCATCCGGCGATGGAAGGGTTACCTTCATGAGGTATTCTCCGAGTTCATCTTCCATGACGCGATTGGCGTTTTTTTCTTCTTCATAATCTGAGATGGCGCGCATGTCGAGTTGGTTGAGATATTCAAAATCATCAAAAAGCGTCCGGGTATCGACAACGTAAGCCGGATCTTCATCAATCAACCATCCGGCGAGTATAGGGCGCTGGCTTCGAAATCTAGCTTCATAATAGTGCTCACGCGTCCAACTGCTAATGATCGGAGATCTTCCCGGATATCTCAGCACTCTTGTTGCGATAAGATCCGATAGATTAATATTGCTGCAGAGCCATTGTTCTTCGGGCTCGCCAAAAGTTAAGGTGCTTATCATGCTACTGCATATTTTCTGCACTTCCTCGAGTTGTCTTTTGGTTACCTTCTCCGGCTCCTCGAATGTTTTCCGAAATAATTGGAATGCCTTTTCTTTTACACTTGCATCCATGAGATCGGCATTCTCCACCCTGGAGAAGCCATACCTTTTTACAGATTCAATAAGTGATAACCGATTCACTCTGCCTGTTGAATCCCAGCTTTTGTTAGCTACCTCAACCAATGCACTAAAAACTACCGGATTAAACTTATACGCGTGAAGAAAATCGCGGACCCGGAGAAAGGATTTATAGTTGCTGATCAGATCGTCAGCCGGATAGGGATTTTCGATTTGGAGGATCGCGCGGTGAATTTCTGTTTGATGGTTGGGCATGGAAGGATATGTGTTCGATTGATTGTGTTGGCTACAGTTTAGATTTCAGTTCTTCTCGCTTCAACGACTTCGCTGTCTCTACTAAATTCATATTCAGAAGATAACCAAATTTCCTCATTACTCGCTTCCACGCTTACATGCGATCGATGGATGCAAATTATCATGGTTTACAGTGATGTTAGTCAATGGATGCGGTTAATAGTTTTTCAAGCAAATTGCATTCTTGCTTTAATGCATCATTTCTATAAATTCCTACCTGCTTCTTTGTAACTCTATTCTCCAGAATCTTCCTTAAATATAAATTATTATGGTTGAAGGTATACAAGTCGTCATAAGACTGAAATCGCTCAGCTATTTCCTGATACACGAACCTTCCTGATTGTGTTACTGTCCAATTGTCTTCAACTGTTATATTTCGATTTGCAGCTAAAAAGAGTTTATGATCAGTTTTAGTTCCGCGGGTTGCAGAACTAATTACCGAATCATTGGGAATGTCTTTGTTACTGATAATCTGCTCAAGTTCATCTGAAAATTCAATGACACTATTGATTACATCGATGACCTCCTCATGGCTCAGATTGTATTTGCCATCTTCCAGAATAAATAAAGGTAAATCTGCACTCACATAATACTTCATGACATCCTTGCCATGGCGGTCAAGACATATTTTAAGCAAAGGATTATCCCGATACGCTTCTTTCAGTAGCTTGAATCGATTAATGCTATCCAGATTTCGCGCAGTCTTTGCAAGAGGGGTAAGAATCCTGATATAAAACACTGGTCGCTGCAGGAAATGAAAGCCTTCTTCACTGTATCCAAACTCACCAATAATAGGTTGGTGACGCATATTAAGACGAACATGCCTGATAGCAAATAATCGTTTATCCTCTGAGTGCTGCGATTGTTTTTCCAGCAATACAAATTCATGTTTGTAATGTTCGTGAATTGAATTCAACAAAGGAGTTAAAAATCCTTCCACCTGATCAATCATTTCAACTTTTTTTAGACGAGGTGTTGAAATGTTGGCGAAGTCAAATCCATAGTCAACCGGGAAGGGATCACTTTCAAAAGTGTATTTGCCAGGTTTGTTGAGATACTTTGACCACACATCGTTGGATGTTTCCTCCCTGAAATTGATTTCATTGTTGAATTCGACATTCCTGAGTCGATCAAGTAACTTTTCCGATTCGTGTTTTCGGGTAATAAACCGAGCAACCTGATCCTGGTCAATTGTGTTTTTCAAGTATGGATAATGAATTGGCAGAGTCGCATTTGACTTATGAGCCAGGTCATATTCCATTTTGCCAAACATACGATCCACGCGCCCTACGCGCTGTTCATTATCGCCCTGAGTCCACGCGATCCCATAGTGGATCACTTCAGCACATTGGTAATGCAAGTCCACCCCCTCTTGTAAAACAGATGTTGCTATAAGTACATTCGGATAAAACGGAGTATTGAATGCCTTGCGAATTGAATCCCTGTTTGTTTCTCCACTTACTGGAAAGGCAGGCAACGTGTTATTTAAGAAGTTCCATGATTCATTTAGCAAGGCTTCCTCAGTATGACCAAGCTCTTTTTTATAGAAAATCCTGAATGCATTGACAGCTTTGCAAATCAGGAGAGCCAGACCAGATGATTCGATAGATTCTTCAATGCGCTGACAAAACCCGTTGTACAATTCCTCTCCTCGCAACACTTCACTCTGAACGATAGTTCGATACATACCATAGAACCGGGCTATGTGCTCGCTTGCGAATAAAATACCCTTTTCGATAAATGAAGAAAAGCCTTCCTTCTCAAAGTTGGAGAAGGATTGATACTCTATTCGTGTATTGGTGAGTGTTCCAATATTCTCAGAGATTTGTATTTGAAATTTAAGCCAGATATTCATAAGAGTTGTTACAGAAGTGGCCAAACCTTGGGTCCGCTCACCAGCCGTATTGATATAGAAATGTGATTCCAGGAGGATCCGCTGATTCTCTGGCATAGATTTGTTTGCCAATCGAATTGCTTGAGCGGTCATTTTATAATCCCTTTTGCCCTGATCGTTGAGCAAAACCACCTCACAGAGATATTCACCCTGACGATAGTCTGATGGAGGTTCAAAAAAGAAAGAAAAAATGGTTTCCTTTTTTAAGAACCTAAGCCTGAAGTTAGAACAGTCAGTAGATCTGAGCCTTCCATCTTTTTTTACGGTGA
>JBBREG010000034.1:0-20728 GCA_038203125.1 Chitinophagales bacterium | reverse complement strand
AGCCCAAGCATCTTTTTAAAATCATCTGCAAAACTTACGGACGTTGCCTTATGTACTGCAGATTCGTCAAGTCGGGTAAATAGAAGCAGGATGAACGCCACCAAAGCACATCCGCCCAGCACATAATATACAGACATCCATGAGGTGGATGCCGGATTTGACTGATCCACAAAAGCGCTGAACAAAAAATATCCACCCAATACGCCTACCATAAAAAAAGATTCCAGGAAACTCATAAAGCTGACATGTTCCTTTTCAGTAGCAGTCACCAATCCGAGCGTAGCGAATACAGAAACTTTGATCATTGCGAATCCGACCCCAATGCTGAGGAATAATAACTTCGTCATCCAGAAATACGGGAGGCTGGGCATGATCATGCAGACAATGGCGACCAGCATCAACCCGGTCAACATCGTACGCTTATATCCAATCCGAATGACAAACGAGGCAATCAAAAAACTGGTGATCGCAATGGGCAGATCTTTAAAGGCTTCCAGCACACTTGCGGAACTTTCTGACACCCCAAAATTATTCTGGACCTGTAAGATGACCGTTCCGACACTGTTGAGCAGCATCGCGAAAACGATATAATTGAGAATCAGGGAAAGTTTGAGTTGCCAGTGCTTCATCGGGGAGTAAGAGTTAATGGAAGAAAGTTAACCATATTCATGCATTCATCCGACAAGCATACGTGCTATAAATAATTAGCTTTGGGGATGACTGGTTACAAACCGTTTTTCCCTGATCAGGCCTACCCGCAACTCTATGCGGATGTGATGCAACATCAGTTGTTTCCCGACAGCAAAACGTTTGCAGATTGTGTTGCTAAAATTTCGCCGGAACAGATTGTCACATTATATAACCAGGTGAACCGGCAGGATGAAAACGAAGTGGCCAGGTTTGTCGAAAAATGGTTTGACTTTCCTTTTGAAGAGACTCTTACACCAATACCCCAGGATTCGATACTCGAACATCTACAAACATTATGGGATTATCTTGTGCGACTTCCGGATCCGGTCCATCAGTATTCATCACTTATACCATTGCCCCATTCGTATGTTGTCCCGGGGGGGAGATTTCGAGAGATCTATTATTGGGATAGTTATTTTACCATGCTTGGCCTTCGTGTGAGTGAGAGGTCAGAAATTATATATGACATGGTCAGTAATTTCGCCTGGATGCTGGGACAGACGGGGCAGATCCCAAATGGCAGCAGGAGTTATTTCTTATCACGATCCCAGCCCCCTTTCTTTGCTTTCATGATCGAACTCCTGGCGGAGATCGAAGGAGAGCATATCTACACAACATACCTGACCGAGTTACTGATTGAATATTCATTCTGGATGAAAGTACCAGAGGGGAAACACCAGGATGAAAAGAGGGTCATCCGGATCGGTGATCATAGCCTGAACAGATATTACGATGAGCTTGATCAACCACGTCCTGAATCCTATGCAGAAGACGTACAGCTTACTTCTCAGATTGGATCACGTGAAGGTCTGTATAGGGATCTCAGGGCAGCGTGTGAATCAGGCTGGGATTTTTCGAGCCGTTGGTTAAAAGATAATGCCGATCTCGGAAGTATTCACACCACAGAGATCATTCCCGTGGATTTGAATTCACTTTTATTTTGCCTTGAGCAGTGCATTTCGCGGGCATTTGAATTAACCAATGATTCAACAGGCAAACAAAAATTTGAAGCACTGGCTCAGAACCGGATTGATGCTATGAATGCAATTATGTGGAATGAGAAGGACGGATATTTCGGGGATTATAACTTCGTTACAAAATCTTTTGGCAAACCTTCACTTGCCATTATGTTTCCGCTGTTTGCAGGAATTGCTACCACCCGGCAAGCTCAGCAAACAGCAGCTTATTTGAAAGAACATTTTCTCCGGGACGGTGGTTATGTCACCACTGAATTTTATACGGGTCAGCAATGGGATGCACCTAATGGTTGGGCGCCTCTGCAGTGGATTACCTATGTAGGATTGAAAAATTACGGTGAAGAGAATTTGGCCAATGAAGGTGCGTTTCGGTGGCTTGCTCTTAATAAAAAAGTGTTTGACAGAACCGGCAGGATGATGGAAAAATATAATGTGGAAGATTTGACCCTGGAGGCAGGTGGTGGTGAATATCCTGTGCAGGATGGATTTGGGTGGACAAATGGGGTGTATCTTGCATTGACCGAGGAGGTTAATAAATCATTTTAATATTATTGAGATTTTATCATCACAGTAGTTGAATTTCTGTTTTCAAAATGGCTTTTAGAATATAAAGACCTGGGTGAAGTTTTCCCAATTCCCAAAAGATGTACATAGTGATAACTTTCATAAACAAGGGAATGATCTTCCCAAAAAGAAAATGGTAATTCGTTGACTATAAGGCGAGTGATTCCGGCAGGTGTCCAAGGAGAAACTTTAAAATGGTTTTGATCTCCGAAATCAAAAGCACCTCTGCGATAAGAAAATAAAATTGAATCAAGGCCGATTTTCCTTGCCCTTACATTATGTTGTGATTCATAATCCAACGATTCCCTGGTGATTTCAATTCCATTCTTATCATGGTCAATGTATGCACCAAAAGAACAATCATTATAAATAGCAAATGAAATGGCCGAGGTATCAGACAATTGAAAAGGATGCTCCATGGATGGGCTTCCGAATCAAAAGTCCGTTCGTAAATAACCTGGTCAGACAGCTGATCACAGTTCAAGTAGATTTCAAATTCATTGATTTTGTTTTTGAATTGCCATTGAATTTTTCAATTTTTTAAATCCGGCTCTCTTCAACGGCGTTTTGGAAAAATATTGATCAAAAATTTCTTCTGTTATGTCCTGCCATTGATTTGCATTCAAATTTCCTGCCTCAGGAGAAGCAATAAATGCAGGTTCAGTATGTGGAGTAGAGAATCGATTCCACGGACATACTTCCTGACAGATATCACAGCCAAAAATCCAGCCTTCCATCTTTCCTTTAAATTCTTCCGGGATTTGGGATTTTAATTCGATGGTGAGATAGGAAATACATTTCGATCCATCCAGTACATATCCCAGTGGTGAGATCGCATCTGTAGGACATGCATCTATACATCGCGTACAGGTGCCACAATGATCGCGAATGGGGCGATCATACTCGAATTCGACATCAAGAATGATTTCGGCAAGAAAAAAATAACTTCCTTTCTTCGGAGAGATCAGGAGGGTATTTTTTCCAATCCACCCAAGTCCACTCCTCTTTGCCCAGTCTCTTTCCATCACAGGAGCTGAGTCGACAAAAACGCGTGCGTGAAAATCACCTATGATTTGTTTTAGGTCCTGAACTAAGCCTTTGAGCTTTCTTCTGACCACCTTGTGATAATCTTCACCCTGGGCGTATCGGCTGATTTTAAAATGGTCCAACTGGGGAGTAACATCATCAGGGTTGTTATATTCAGCGGGAAAATAATTGTAGATCAGACTGATCACTGATCTGGCTCCCGGGACCAGTTTGGTGGGATCTACCCTCAGGTCGAAGTGATGGGTCATGTATCCCATTTCACCATGATATCCTTTATTAAGCCATTTCTCGAGTTGGACGGCTTCTTCCTGCATGTACTCAGCTTTGGAAATGCCGGCACCCATGAAGCCGTGACGAATAGCCAATTCTTTAAGTAATCGGGTTTGTATTTCGGGTGTGGATTGCAAGGATTTCCAGTGAGGTTATGAAGGATGGGAGGAAAATACGGAATAACGGGATAACAGGTTGATTTTCAAGGCCGGAATGTATTTCGACGAAATACATTTTGGGCATTGGATAATACTACTCAAAATGTATTTCGACGAAATACATTTTGACTATTAAATAGGATTCCTTCCTGTACTGATTACCTCGGAATACATACTATCAGCATCTTTCTTCCCTCCAAAATTGATTTCTTTAGAAATACATCTACTGCCACAAATTTTATTTGCTTTTACCCTGGATTTACACTATTTTTACATTATAGCTGATCAAATATATGTATACTTTGATTTTCAATAAGTTACATATTTAATATTCAGCAAAAAAGTAACATCATTCAATACATTGGTCCGAATCCTCCTCATATGCTTTATCCTCTTATCCTTCGAAGGACGATCCAACCCTTTCCCTGTCCAGATCGTTAAGGGCCTCCTTATCTCAACCGCCATCATCGAAGGCCAGGAAGTCCTGGTGATATTTGACACGGGTGCACCCGGCCTCGTCCTTAACAATCAATATTTTAATGGCGATAACCAACCATCTCTTCCTTGCTATGGAGTCAACGGTACTTTTGTTTGCAATACCCGAACGGTATCTGAATGGAGCTGGTTAGGTACCAACCATACAAAAACAACTGCCCTCGTCTCCGATCTTTCCTTTCTGGAAAAATCTTTACATAAAAAAATATATGCCCTGATCGGGCTATCAACTGTAGAAGATTATATTATCACAATTGATTATGACCGTTCCTCTATCACTCTGTCAGACAAGATTGACTTTGATAAAAAAAATGCAGTTCGGTTCCAATATGTCGATCATCTTCCAGTTATCACTTGTAAGGTGAATGGCAAAAAGCAAATCTTAGGCCTTGATACGGGTGCAGAGGCAAATTTCCTATTCGAGTTACAACCCAACCCATTTCAACTGGCTTCAGCCATTCCCTATCTCGTCACCGGTACTGATAACCGTCAGAATCTGATGCACAGCATTGAAATGAACCTGGATATAAATCTGAATGTAATTATTCCGTCCGAATTTCTGGTTGATCTGGATCCCGCCGATCATCATGACATCACTTCTTTCGACGGCCTTCTTGGGCAAAGTTTCCTTTCGAATTACAAAGTCATTATTCATCCCACACGGCAACTAATTATACTGATCGCACGAGAAGACAGCAGATCATTACCACTGGCTGTAAACCCATAAGGAAGATTGAATTCCTAAAGACGATGCAGGTTGCACGAATTTTGATGCTGGATTTAAGATACCAGGCTTTTGGCTAGCATGTGGTGCGCTGAGCTTGTCAAAGTGTCGAATCCATATAAAACTCATGACACAATTTTGATTTTTGATTTATCTTACTGAATGAAAATTTGAAACGAAGTTGTAATTTTTCATAACTCATATTTCGACTCCGCTCAGTGCAAGCAACTCATGATTCACACTTCGACTCAGTGCAAGCAACTCACGATTGACGATTCACAATTCACGACAATATCTGCAGCTTCGCGAACCTGAGCATAATCCTCCGCTCACTGTCATCACCACTTCCAAAGTGAATCGTAGCAACACGATTTTCACGCGCACCATCGATGCTCATCACTTTACCTTTTCCAAACTGGATGTGCAACACCTCCATCCCTTCTTCGATCGTCTCACTTGGGCTGGGTTTGAAATCGGCAGGGCTTACACGAGGTTCATAGTCGCGTTTAGGACCGGGACGATCCATTAATAATTTAGGCTCAGGGAAAGACGGTTTGCTCCTTCGTTCAACAGCTGCCTCGAAATGCATTTCATCGATCTCTTCCAGGAAGCGACTGGGATCATTATACCGAAACTGACCAAATTGATACCTGCTCGTTGCGTAGGATAGCGTAAGGAAAAGTTTTGCACGTGTAATGGATACATAAAACAACCGACGCTCTTCATCCAACTGATCGGGCGAACCCATGGACATATACGAAGGAAATAAATTTTCTTCCATCCCCACGACAAACACAGATTTCCATTCAAGACCTTTGGCAGTATGCGTCGTCATCAGGCTTATATAGTCAGGCTCCTCATCATCTTTCTTATCCATGTCTGTCAACAAGGCAATATTGGATAAGTACCCTGCCAGACTCCGGTCGATCATACGATCATCATCGAAGTCCTCATCCGCGATATAATCCGCTACATCATTCTCCACAAACTCCTTAATACCATCCAGCAATGCATTCGCATTTTCAAGACGACTTACTCCTTCGATCGATGTATCCTGACGTAGCTCCTCATAGATACCACTTTCACGCGCTACCAATAAAGCCGTATCATACGCATTGGCCTCAAGGGCTTTTTTCTTAAAGCGCTCGATCATCTGGATAAAGCCGTACAACTTGCTGTTATTATTGTATTGCCCTGAAGAAAGTATTGTATACATCCCTACCCCATTTGAAACAGCAGTTTCGGAAACTTTATCAAGTGTTGTTTTACCAATTCCTCTTTTGGGATAATTAATAATCCGTTTTAAAGCTTCATCATCACGATCATTAATTGCAAGACGCAGATACGCGAGAAGATCTTTCACTTCTTTACGCTGATAAAAACTGACGCCCCCAAATATCTTGTACGGAAGATTTTGTCTTCTTAGTTGTTCTTCAAAAATCCGTGACTGGGCATTGGTCCGGTAGAGGATGGCAATATCACGGTTCTCATGGTGAAACCTGTTTTTATATTCCACAATTGTGCTGATCACATTTCTTCCTTCCTCGACATCACTGACTGCCTTAATCAGTTTTATTTTTTGACCGGATCCTAATTCCGTCCAAATCTCCTTTGGGATCTGTTTATTGTTATTCTGAATGACCTTATTAGCTGCCTGCACGATATGTTCTGTGGAACGATAATTCTGTTCCAGTTTATAGACAACGACTTTTGGAAAATCTTTTTCAAACTGGAGGATATTCTCAATCGTTGCTCCTCGGAATGAATAGATACTCTGCGCATCATCACCCACGATACAGATGTTGTGTTGACTTCCTTCGTACAATGCAATCAACTTGATGATCGCGTATTGCAGGTAATTAGTATCCTGAAACTCATCCACCAACACGTATTGAAACATGCGCTGGTATTTCTGACGCACCTGGTCTGTGTTTTCATATAACAGTCGGAACATCTGCAGCAACAAGTCATCAAAATCCATCGCACCGGCCTGCATACAACGTTTGTAATACCGCGCATAGACCTCATAGATCATGGGGCGTTTATTCATTCGATCATACAGGACGAGATCATCATCCTTTGCATATCGCTCAGGTGTAATGAGATTTGATTTGGCGGAAGAGATGCGGGCAAGGACGGCGCTGGCATTGTAGACCTTGGTGTCGAGTCGCATTTCCTTCAGGATATCATTGACCAGGCTTTTGGAGTCATCGCGGTCATAGATCGTAAATGTGGGTGGATAGCCGATTTTGGATGCCTCCAGCCGCAGGATTCTTGCAAAGATGGAGTGAAAGGTGCCTGCCCACACCCGTTCACCTTTTGAGCCTACCACAGTCTGGATCCGCTCTTTCATTTCGCGGGCAGCTTTGTTGGTAAACGTGAGTGCCAGGATGTGGTGCGGCGTCACGCCCTGTTCGATCAGGTACGCGATCCGGAAGGTGAGCACACGCGTCTTCCCTGAACCGGGTCCTGCTATCACCATGACAGGGCCATCGGTATGGGTGACGGCCTGTCGTTGTACGTCGTTGAGGGATTGTAGATAACTCATGGATTGGCACAAAAATAAGGTAAAGATCGGCCGGAGGATGCCGAAATCGCAGGAAAAGGAATTATGTATTTTGCTCCCTCTATGGAGTCTGTCGACATCATCCTGCCTGCGTATAATCCCCTGACGGGATGGGAGTTGAATGTCATACAGCGATACGAGTCGCTCCGACAGCAGATGCCGGACCTTCGTTTTGAGCTCATAATTGTGAATGACGGCTCGGCCCACCTGGATGAAACTAGCAGTGTCTCTATGATCAGGGCACAGATCCCGAATCTTAAATGGATCTCTTACAGGGTTAATCAGGGCAAAGGGTATGCATTGAGAGAAGGCATTCGAACCTCTACCGCAGATTTTATTGTGTATACAGATATTGACTGGCCATATGAAGAAAAAAGTATGGTAGGCTTGATTTATGCCCTCAGGGCAAATGCTGACGCAGTAATAGGCGTTCGAAACGAGGAATATTACAGCCATTTACCGCCAGCTCGTCAAAAGATCTCGCGGCTTTTGAAGAAGATTAATGCACGTTTCCTGCACTTGAAAGTTGATGATACACAGGCGGGTCTGAAAGGATTTCGGAAAAGGTTGAAAGATGAGTTTTTAAAAACAAGCATCAACCGATATCTATTTGACCTGGAATTTATTTTCAGACTCTCACGACTAAAAGATATCGTGATCATCGGGCACCCCATCTCCTTACGACCTGGTATCACATTTTCAAAAATGAATCGAAAGATCCTATTTCAAGAGGCTGGTAATTTTTTAAAAATCTGGTTACGTCCGTAATCATTTTTCATATGACGACTGAAGAATTTATTCAATCAACCAAAGATTCGACACCCCCGGCAGGTATCAACGTTCTTCTATTGACTTTGTGGTATGACGCAAAGGGTGATTGGGAAAAAAGCCATGATCTCATATCAGAAATAGAAACCAAAGAAGCAGCATGGATCCATGCATATCTGCATCGAAAGGAAGGCGACTCGTGGAATGCTGATTATTGGTATAGACGAGCCGGTGAAAATCGACCGGATATAACTTTGGAAAAAGAATGGAGTCTCCTGGTTGGGCTATTGATAAAGTAATCCTTACAAAAAGTACTTTAATTATTAAACGGGTTGACTCTGCGTATTTAATGCTGAATTATAACTACCTGAGGGGACATGTGAAATGTTTCACTTGCAAAATTGATTATATACATTCCATCAGCTATCTCCTCTAAATCTATACTATTTTTGAAGTGTGAAATTTGACCGCCAGTAATTTTTCTGCCTTGATTGTCAAACACATCGTAATGCAATTCAGTTTCGTTGATCCATTCAGGTAGAATAACCTTGATTTGACCTTTTGATGGGTTGGGGTAATGTAAGTTTCGTTTGGCTAAAGGAGGATGAAATAAAAAGACACCCCAGTAAAAGAGCCATCAGGAAAGGAGAAGCCTTGTGTTTCATTTCAGTTTTATTTCAAATAATTACTGTTGAACAACAATGCCTGAATTTACTCAATTTAACCCGGAGACTTTACTGGCATCCGGGTCAATGCTGATAAACAGCAAATAGTATACATATATCACGTCTGACGCTCCAGTTCTTCCCAATATTCCGCAGCTCTCCGCATATGCGGAATAAAGATCGAACCTCCGACAATCAGGGCAACAGAACTGGCTTCGTAGATCTGCTCTTTTGTCACGCCAAGTTCGTAACAGCGACCCAGGTGATATTTGATACAGTCATCACAACGCAGCACCATCGACGCCACCAGGCCTAATAATTCTTTAGTAACTTCGGTCAGAGCACCTTCTTCGTATGTTTGGTTATCCAGACTAAAGAATCGTTTGATGACTTTATTATCATGCCCCAGGATCACATCGTTCATCCGCTGGCGGTACTCATTAAATTCTATGCTAAGAGACATGCTGTTGTATTGTTATTGGGTTGAAGTAATCGATTCTAAGGCCAATCTAAGAGAATTAACAAAGCTACATCATGATGATCATTTAGTTTTGTGTATATGAAGCACCTAAAACCTTTTGGAAGCCTTTTGTTAAAACCTTTTGGTAGCCTTTTGTTGATATCCGCATTGCTCATCGATTATGGTTGCAAACCTTCAGTTCCTGAAGTGGCCCAAGAAACCACCGATACCCGGATCCTGGTGAAGCAGGCTTTTGACAGTATTGATCTCAATGCTGTCACTTCGAATTTTAACATGGCCCGGTCGGAACTTATTAAAGCAGAGATAAAAGTTGAGAAGGATCCTGGGAAACAACTCAATTTGGGAATTACTTACGCGATTGAATTACTAAAGGCAGGAAAAACTGTTGAAGCCATCAACTATTTCAATACGATGGCACAATACATCATCGACAATAATATCGTCACGGAACCGAAAACGCGTCGCGATTTGTATTCCATCATGGCTATTACATACATGAGGCATGGTGAGATTGAGAACTGTGTCAAAAATCATAATCACCAATCATGTTATTTGCCGATAGCAGGCGATGGTGTGCATCAACTGACCTTCGGATCCGAGAATGCCATCTCGCTCTACGAAACATTACTCAAAGAATTTCCGGAAGATCTTGAATCGAAATACCTTCTCAATATTGCCTACATGACACTGGGGAACTATCCCGATAGTGTGCCTTCTGCCTGGAGAATCGATCCATCCTGGTTTCAAAACAAAAAGAAGATCCAGCCATTTAAGGATATCGCACCTGACATAGGCCTCAACCGCCAGAATCTTGCGGGCGGCACGGTCATCGATGACTTCACCAATGATGGATGGCTTGATATTATCATCACATCATGGTCGCCTGTTGAAGAACTCATTTTTTATGTCAATAACGGCGACGGCAGTTTTACCGATCTGACAAAGGCATATAAACTCGATGGTCATGTTGGAAGCCTAAATTTGAATCAAACGGACTTCAACAATGATGGGTGGCTGGACATATTCCTGATGCGTGGCGCCTGGTACGGAACAGAAGGTGACATACCTTCTACGCTGTTGATGAATACGGGCAAAGGCTATTTTGAAGATGTAACAATTAAATCCGGATTAACGCATAAAGCTGCCAGCCAAAATGCTGCTTGGGCAGATTATAATTTGGATGGCTGGCTGGATGTCGTCATTGGAAATGAATCCTTACCGGGTTATCAGCGTGGTATCGATTTCTATATCAATCAGAAAGATGGAACTTTCAAAAATGCTTCCACTGAATACAATCTCACCCTCAATCAATTTTTTAAAGGATGTGTCGCCACTGACCTCAACAATGACCGTTATCCGGATCTTGTGTTTTCCGGATTGACCGATGGGAATTTTCTTTTTCTCAACAAAATTGCAGAAGGGAAAGGATTTGAGGTCACGAGTTCAGCTCAGCAACTCCGCGATGATCATAAGAGTTTTCCCTGCTTCAATTTTGATTATGACAATGATGGAGACGAGGATCTTTTTGTCTCAGGGTTTAATAACGAAGGAACACCTTCGAAGTTTTGGATGTTGAGTCAGGAAAGAAAAGCAGATCCTGCTTACCTGCCCAGATTTTATCAGAATAATGGCAATTACCAGTTTACGAATGTGGCGCAGGACATAGGTCTTACCGAAGTTGTTTTTGCTATGGGATGCAATTTTGGAGACATCAATGTGGATGGATACCTTGACTTTTATTTAGGTACAGGGAATCCCCTGTATCAAAGCCTGGTGCCGAATAAGATGTATCTCAACATGGGTGGCAAACGTTTTGAAGATGTCAGTTATAGCGGAGGCTTTGCAAACATTCAAAAGGGTCATGGTGTCGGATTTGGGGATCTGGATCATGATGGTGATGAAGACATCTATATCGTGATGGGGGGTGCCTATGATGGGGATGGATTTTACAATAGCTTATTTGAAAATCCGAATGAACTTAAAAATAATTGGCTTGTCCTGAACTTAAAGGGTACGGCGTGTAACGCGCCAGCTATTGGTGCGCGTGTGATGATTTCGATTACGGAAGGTGGTCGTGAGCGAAAAATATATCGGACGGTTACCTCTGGGTCTTCATTTGGTGGCAATAGCCTTGCGCTGGAAGTAGGGATGGGTAAGGCAAGTCAAATTAATAATGTCACGGTACAATGGCCTTGTTTGAATTGTCCTGATCAGACATTTACTGATTTGCAACTCAATCATGCTTATGTACTCACACAGGGTGATGCCAGGGCTTCGATGGTTGAATATAAACCGGTAATATTTAAAGCTGCTGTTGGAGGACATGAGCATATGCACCATTAATTAATTTCGGATTTGGGATATTTTTGGATTTTGGATTGCGGATTTTAGATTTTTGCCCTCGTTATCGCTACGCAAAAACGGTCCCTGTGTTTTTATATTTTCGTTCCGATTGGGAACGTAAGCATAAAAAATCCCGGGTGGTTTCTATAAGTATTTGTTTAAAAACCCCCGGTGTTTCGTAACAACAATGTTTCGCAGAAACAAGTGAGTGGAGAACGCAGGGACCGCTCATTAAGCAAAGCGGAAATGAGGGAGCGCAGCATTCAAAAAATCCCGGGTGGGTTCTATAACAATTCTTACAAATACCCCGGCTTTTCAGATTTCCTACCCTCGTTTTTGCTGCGCAGAAAACGGTCCCTGTTTCTTATAATAATGACTTCGTTCCAATTGGGAACGTAAGCATAACAAATCCCGGGTGGTTTCTATATGTATTTGTTTAAAAACCCCGGTGTTTCGTAACAACAATGTTTCGCAGAAACCAGTGAGTGGAGAACGCAGGGACCGCTCATTAAGCAAAGCGGAAATGAGGGAGGGCAGCATTCAAAAAATCCCGGGTGGGTTCTATAACAATTCTTACAAATACACCGGCTTTTCAGATTTCCTACCCTCGTTTTTGCTGCGCAGAAAACGGTCCCTGTTTCTTAATGACTTCGTTCCGATTGGGAACGTAAGCATAAAAAATGCCGGGTGGTTTCTATAAGTATTTGTTTAAAAACCCCCGGTGTTTCGTAACAACAATGTTTCGCAGAAACAAGTGAGTGGAGAACGCAGGGACCGCTCATTAAGCAAAGCGGAAATGAGGGAGGGCGGCATTCAAACCCGCGGTTACATAAATGTGGTCCCTTCATGACCATTTCCATCATGCAGAAATTCTTCTGACTGTAAGAGATTAGAAGTGAAGTTTAAATTTTTATAATCCAAATCCATTTCCCCAGGATTTTTAAATCCGTACGCGGCAGCGACGAAATTTAGAAAACAGGGGACGCGCACACGTTTGAGATTCTCTTATACTATTTGAGGCTGGCAAGAATGGCTCTCAGGTCTTCCGGGTTGCGGGCTACAATAATCCCATTTTTATTAATCACAAACTTAGTGGGAACAGCTGTAACATTATATGCCGTTGATATTTCCTTCCCTTCATCCCAAATGTTGATCCAGGGCAAATCCAGTTTTTCCAATACTTTAAGCCAGGGTCCTTTTTGATTATCGATGGAGATTCCAATGATTTCAATATTGCCTTCACTGTATAGCTCTTTCAGCTCGGGTATTTCCTTGATGCAGGGGCCACACCAGGAAGCCCAGAAGTCGAGGATGATAATTTTAGAGCCTAATATTTCGTTCAGATTAAAAATAGTACAATCACTTTGCAATCCAATCAATGGTAAAGATTGTTTTCCCTCCCAGGACATCTTGTAATTCCGCATCGCATCACAAACCCTGGCATCCGCTTCATCCGGAATTTTGTTCTCATTGCACAAAGCCTGTATTTGAGGCAAATGAGTCGGATCAATGAGTTTCCTGTTTATGAAATCGAATATGATTAGGGAGGTGAAATTCCTAAGTTTAGAATTTCTGTTTAAGATGTAAAAGCTATCCAGCTTTATATCCATTGCATTATGGATGCTATCATTAAAAGAAGTAGAATTTTTCTCATTCACTTGTTTTTCCAATTCAAAAATTTCATTTACAAATGCAGAAAAACCTTCCTGAAGTGGGGTTCCAGTATAAGACTGAACACCCCCTTCATGAAAGTGAATCTGAATTGGAATATTCTCAATTGCGATACCCGCTGCTGACGATTGTTTATGATCATGTTGCAAACACATGACCAAAGCTGGTAAGGCTTGATCCTCCTTTATGAGAATAGTATAATCAAAGTAAAACTGATGATTCTCAATAGGGCTGATATCAAGTGTGTCGCGCGACCCAATGGCCATAAGGTATGCTGTACCCTGATCAAAATGCTCAATGGTTCCACTGATCTGAGATAATAAGGTCGACACCATCGCCAGATGCAAGCCGACAAGTACAACTATTGCTCGAAGTGTAGTAATCATCCCGTATTTCAATTAATTTTTTGAAAGCAGGTCATCCAGGATTGTTTTAATTGTATGGTACATATCTTCAGAGAATCCGCTTTCCATAAAAATTACATTCCCATTCTTGTTAAGGATCACAAAGGTTGGATATGCAATTTGAGGGAATTGGTTTCGAACACTTTTATCAATCATGATCGTAGGGTATGACATCGGGTTGTTTTTTTGATATTTAAGGAGTCTGGGAGTTTGTTTTTCAGCATCGTCAATCAAATTTATACCATACACTTTGATTGGTTGACTGATATAGGTGTTTGCAATTCGGTTGATGATGGGGATACTTTTTATACACGGATAGCAGGACGAATACCAGAAATCAAGGATCTTAAAGTTTGTCGTATCATCCAGGATTGAAACAGCCTCATCACTATTTAATAATACGCCCTGTATTATTTCAGCCTGAAACGTTTCACTACTGAATTCATTCGTATTATCCATATACTCTTCAAGATGCTCAAAGTCCTTGAGTCTCTCTGCTATTTCATGTAATGCCAATTCACTTTTGCTAAACGTTATGTTTGAAAAATTCCAATTTGTGATCTGTTGATTTTCCTGAAATGTAGTCACATGTGACCGATTCTTTAACGTGTAATTACTTTTGTCAATGAGTATCAGTAATTGTTCATTGGAAAATTCCACATTATCGGGAAAACGAAATACAAATTTTTTATATTGGTTCCCATCAATCAGGGCATCTGTTGTAATCAAATATTGTTGATTTTTTTCTATTGCATCACGCACCCCCAAATAATGGGTTAAAAATCCGTTTTCAATATAGTCATTCACCCATGTGCTCTGTATATGCACCCCGGGGTACTCAGTAGCTACTGCGCGAGATAATACAGACTCCTTTTTATCGCCACGATAAATAAATGTACCGTCATAACCATACCAAAGACTGTCGAAATCTATTGAGAGAAATCCACTAAAAACAGTATCTGTGGAAGATTTTGAAAGTAAAACCCTGGCAGTATGGGTCATAGCATTATCAGATGAAAAATATTTTTTTGAAATCTCCACATCATATGACATAGATATATAGTCTTGATGAGCAGAAAAGTATTGATCCAGAAATTCACTTATTTCATTTTGTGAAAAAATTTCTTCTCCGGTAATTAGAAGTATTATTACAATCTGTATTAGTTTCATATGCGTTATCAGTGTTTCAGTATGCTAAGTAAGAATTGCAGGATGATTTACTACATCCTGCAATTCCTATAAAGAATCTTTCCTACATCCCAATAGTAACTTTTGAAGACATATCACACCTCGTGTCAGAAGATATTCTACCGCTTTCGCAAGAACAAAATGGTTTCCAGCTACTAAATTTTAAAACGCATCTTCCACAATTATGCCCGTGGCATGTAATCTCAATACCGGGTCCGCCAATACTTCTCAATACACCTCCGCTTTGAGACAATTGGATCCCTTTTGAGGAAAAGGATTCATTCTGGACATTACCTACCAGGTAATAGTTTCCCTCCTCTTTAAAGTATCCAATGTATACGTCTGAAATGACCGCATTGGAGGAAAGACCATTTCTCAAAAGACGTGTTGCTTCTTCAAGATCTGTTACGGTCGCTGAATAGGTTGTAGTGTTATTGACCTTTCCAACAGGAACAGTTGTCTGGCCAAAAGATATCGTGCTGAAGAAACAGACGATCAATGTCACAACCCCAAAAAATAAGGATTTCGTTTTCATAATTAAATTTGTTTTAAACTGGTTTTTTTCCTACTTCTTGTTCAAGCGGTTTTCGGTTGCCCGCTCATTAGTATTCAGAGGACAGCCTGCACCGGACAGCCGCACTCCGTAATCTTATAAAACATTCAAAAACTGATATTCATATTGAGATTCTGACACCCCTCTATCAACAGGTCACCCTTTCGCATGGACACAGCGCCACCTGTAGCCCTGAGATCATACGTCCAGACACCCACCTCGATTTGCAGACAACATTCTTTCAACCCTGGCAACACCACAATCTCCCGACGCTGGTCAGATGCACGATGAATCAATGAAATATTTACTGAGCCGGATGATTCATTGAGGACACACAGGTCCCCATACGTCCCTTTGCAGCCGGGACTTTTTGCCCCATCCTTTTTGCCGGATAGGGCCTTGATCAACTCCACGATCACCTTACTTCCTTCGATCACATGATCGGTTGTCTTATCCGACTGACCGGATGAAGAATGAAAAGATAGCAATATGATGCCGATGGCAATGGCTGTTGTTTTCATGACACACTGGTTGAACCGAAATTAACAACCTGTCTCACCCAACAGCCATAGTTGAAAAATTCTTTTCCAAATTTGAGATACTTATTTTAAATTTCCTATCGGAAAACACGATAATTCATCAGTTTAAGCGATAAAATTCATGTCCAGCTCTCAAAAGATTGCCTGGATCATCCGCACATGCCGGATTTCCCGCGGGTATTCGCAGGATTACATGGCGGAAATGCTCCAGATGTGTCAGTCATCGTATGCCAACCTTGAATCCGGAAAATCAGTGCTCACCATTGATCGACTGTTGCTTATTGCAAAGGTTCTTAACGTAGATATCCATGAGTTGATCGATACAGGTCTACACCTTCCGGCTCCTGAGGCGCAGGCAAAATCAACGGTTGTCCTTCCTGACACGAAGATTGTCTACGACCAACTGATCACTGAGTTGCGTAATGAAATTTCTTTTCTCAGAACCATGCTAAAGGATAAATCGTAGATCTATGAGTGAAGACTTCAACAATTCTTTGCTTTTCCGATCAAAAAACCGAATTCAAATTCAATACAAATACATTCCCTCCTTTTTATCAAAACATAATCCGAATGAACGAAGTACGTAAACATTTCTATGCAATTTTTGAGGTCTCTATCCCCACCACGATGAACAGGAAGACACGAAAAAAATTAGTCTATGAGGCTATTGGGACTATCATTGCAGGGAGTACCGAATTGGATGAGGAATTTACAAACTGGGTAGATACTCAAACAATGTTATTTCAACAGGAGTACAGCCAGGAAACCGTTGCGTTACTGGAAGCAGATATAGCAGAAAATAAACATGACCTGAACGTCATTGTTTTCCAGGCAGGAATTGTGCCCGGAGATATTATACGGCGTACAAGTGATGTTAAAGAAGAAGAAGAAGAAGAAAAAGGTTTCATTTTTTTGGAAAATGACAGACCTTTTGTTGCTGCCTTCGATAAAATCCTACACTTAGACGGTCCCCCGGTTCCGCACCCGCCACAGCGAAATGATCAATCGAAACGGCAGTATGATACCTGCGATAATTGCCCCCACCCCAAAAAAAATCATCTCACTTTTAATATAATTCATCGTACGCGTCTGCTGATCCACATGTAGATGTGTCACTAACGTCTGCAAGCCTCGCTCCTCCAGGAAATTATTAAAATCACCGAGCGACATCGTCATGAAAAAAAACAATGCTGCCGAACCCAGGATGAGAAACACCTTGATCCATTTCATACGCGCGATCAGGGAAAGCCGCAGATGAAAGATGTACCGCGAGATCGTAACAAAGGCCGCGATGAAGACCGCATTCTGAAAGAAAAACGGATAGGATGGGGCATTGATCCGGATCGGCATCAGCACCAGCGCTACCAATACCATGGTAGCTACCCACCAGATCCATTCCACTTTGATTTTCTGACTTCTCGTTTGTGACATGTATTCCTTTTCCTAAAACTCAAACCAGCAACATGCCGTAGCGCCCGCCTTACAATCTGTCTGGCAACTGGCAACTGCATCTTTTAATGATAGTGTACACTCTGAAATGCCCGGGCCGCCAATATCACAATCATGTACAGTGCGATCCTTATATACATCTGTGCTGGCGGTCATATCTACACATTTGCAAACGATCTGCGTCCAGCGTGAGCTAATCTTTTCCAGTTCAGATTGATACCGTGAAATGCCCAACACCGGTATCATCACATCCACTTTCATTGATATACTATCGATGGGAAATCTCCCGGGCAGATAAATCAATGTTTTCTTTCCGGTCTCCGTATCCCGAAGCAATAAGGCCGACTTCATATCCACGATCTCCGCATGATCATACCGGTAGGAGAGATCTTTCAAATCAACTTTGTCTGGCTGGATAAAATAGGTATTCGGATTGTCGTTGATGGTAGTCGACATGCACAGGATCGTTTCGTCCATGTCGTGTATGGCTTCCGCCGTTACTCTACTCGTATAGGATTTGGCAACAGACTTTATGGTGATTGGAGGATGCTCAAATATATCTTCAAGCGTAATCCCTTTGGTGTGTGTTGTTCTTTCTTTACAGGATCCTATAAGCGATAGTGCCAGAGCAAGAACAAGCAGGATAAACACATTTGATTTCATTACTTCAATCACCTTCGATGCTACAAGAAGCGCGCAAGATAACGGAAAACACCCACTCAGATCGGCGGTCACCTGGTTACAATGCCTGGAAGAAATTGTCCAGGATCCACTTGTATTTATCCCAGTTCCATCGCCAGTCCGGACCATCCCAAGGGCCCCCGATCGATGTGTACAAATACGAAAGCCGTACACTAAAGATCATCAACGCAATGGTCATTAGTAAAAAACCATATCGAAGCAACGCTAATCGCGAGGACCAAACTTTTTCATACAAGCCCGCAAGCGGAATCGCGAAGAGCGCATAGTATTCCACGTAGCACCTATGGCCAAAAGCACCGCCAAACCACCAGGCCCACCAGCTGGCAAACGCATACGTTGCTGCTGCGAAAATAAGCACCATAACAGGGGCATGAAATTTCTTTACCACCCCTCCATAGATCATACCCCCGATCATCAACAGGACAAGAGGTGAGTATAAAAACAAGCCATTTTGTACGTCAAATAAGACAGCAGCCAATTTGGGCTGTGTCCAGTATTTAAAAGTCTCTTCTGTGTAGGAATAGTAAATCCAGTGGCCTGTCATCTCTTTCCAATACATGAATTGGGGAATGAGAAAGAGAAACGCAGACAACGCTATCCACAGGAGACTTTTATAATTGATTATATAAAAAAGGATCCGGTTTTTTAATTCGGGAATCGAGTATACTTGGTATCCCAATAAGAAAAGAAATACAATCGCATTGGTAGGACGTATAAGAAATAACCATCCCATGCATCCCCCCAGAAGAATACTATTGCGCCATCCCGGATCTTTGAGAAATCGAGGTAAATGAAAGGTCAAAAACGAAAAGAGAAAAAAGGAATAAACGTGAGAAATCCCCATCTCCTTGGTTGTATAGTGGAAAAGGTTTGTTCCGAGAAAGACTGACACTAAAGTCCACATCACAATCCATCGTGAAAAGACCTTTCGCAGTGCAAGGAATAAAAATATGAGTCCCAAGAAATGTGGCGGTCACACCACCGATGGCGATGGCTTTTGCATAGATGGGGTTATAATAATCAGCAGCCTGGTCTCCGCCCTTACTCTTATTGATCAGATGTCCGACAAGAAAAAAAGGAAGTTCGAAATAGGCAACTCCGCAGGAATATTTGTCAACGTATTCGCCTTTATCATTCACATAGGGCCATACACTGCCAGCGGGCAGTTGGTGAAAATCTTTGATGATAAAGAGGCCGGGCAGGTATTTATAGTATCCTTCTGCGTCTGACCAAATGATGGCCCGGGTGTTTTCGTGTGTCCGATCCAGGGCGATATATAAGGTATATGAATAGCATGCTATGAAAATCAGCAGCAAAAGTTTGGTTTTCATAAGGACGGGGCTGCGGAAATGAAGATTGTAAGGTGGGTATAAACCTACAATTCAATTTTGGATTTGGGATTTCACATGAGGGATTTATTCAGCAATCCGGAATCCCCAACCTGCCCCTGGAGTCCGATGAGTAATCGACACTGCCACAAGCTCAGCGCACCGCATGCTCACCACAAGTCTGGAATCGAACAAACTGGCATCCTATAATCTCAAGTCTAAAATCCAATAAAAAAGGCCTGCAGATTGCTCTACAGGCCTTGTTTAAAGGTAGGCGGCTACCTACTCTCCCACCTTGCGGCAGTACCATCGGCGTGAAAGGGCTTAACTTCTCTGTTCGGAATGGTAAGAGGTGGATCCCCTTTGCTATAGCCACCATTTGCTCTTTAATGTCCCCTTTGACTATACTCGTCCTGAGCTTTTGTCGAAGGAGCCACCATTTGATTTTAAATGGGTCCTTTTCAGAACTATCACGCTTCTTTTAGCGTGAGCGCCATTCGCTCTTTAGCGTTTCCTATGACTGCTACTCATAAATGAGTGACTGTCATAAGAATCACCATTTGATCATTGTGCGACTCTATAAGTTGTGCGCTTTTGGCGAACTGGACTCTTGAGTCACACTAATCGTTGGTAAACCTAAGAAGGTCTACTAATTTCTTAGTAAAAACAAAGGATGGGGATTGTCAATTTTATGTTCGAACGAATCGGTGCACAGGCGAACCTGTGAATTTTCTTAAATAAAAAAAGGAAGCTTTCGGGTGATTAGTATTACTCGGCTCCATACATCACTGCACTTCCACCTATAACCTATCAACGTAGTAGTCTTCTACGACCCTTCATCTCCGCAAGGGAGAATGGAATACTCATCTTAAAGACGGCTTCGTGCTTAGATGCTTTCAGCGCTTATCCGTTCCGTACGTAGCTACCCAGCGGTGCAGCTGGCGCCACAACTGGTACACTAGAGGTACGTCCAACACGGTCCTCTCGTACTAGTGTCAGATCTTTTCAATATTCCCGCGCCCGCAATAGATAGAGACCGAACTGTCTTGCGACGTTCTGAACCCAGTTCACGTGCCACTTTAATGGGCGAACAGCCCAACCCTTGGGACCTTCTCCAGCCCCAGGATGTGACGAACCGACATCGAG
>JBBREG010000033.1:0-21053 GCA_038203125.1 Chitinophagales bacterium | reverse complement strand
ACCGATCCATACACACTCGAACTACTCGCATACAAAAAGTGCTGTACCGGATATCTGCGGATAGCCTCCAGTACATTAAACAAGCCCTGAATATTACTATCGATAAAGGATTGCGGATGGGTGATACTTGCCCGCACGCCCGCCTGTGCCGCCAGATGGATGACAACATCAGGTCGAGTTGATGAAAAGAGCGTCAAAATCCCCTCCGCATCCACGAGGTCGAGGTAATAAAATGTAAAACCCTCCTGTCCCTCGTAAATCTTCTCAACCTGAAAATCAAAATCCATGATACCCAATTCCTTCAACCTCGAAACCTTCAGGGCAGGTGAGTAATAGTCATTGACATTGTCAAGTCCGATGACCTCATGTCCCTCACTTAATAACTTGGAACACAAATGATAACCAATAAATCCGGCGGCTCCGGTGACGAGGATTTTCAATTTATTTTAGTTGCTTTCAGGGCGAAGATAGAGATTGCATTTTCTGATTGGTCTTTCTGATGGATGATGGACGATATCTGGCATGATGAACTTGGGCTTGCAGCTTGCGGCTTGCAGGATGGAACTGCAAACCGAATGTCCCACACCCCATGCCCCACGCTCCATGCCCCACGCTCCATGCCCCACGCTGCAAGCTAAAAACTGCACACTGAGTACAATACTGCAGGTAAATGCTCTTCAGTAAAAGACCATCCGACTTTATTGCCAAGCCTTTAAACCCATTGCAGTATCTTGAGTCATAAGAAAGCCAATAACCTAATCACCCTATAACCCAGCTACCCAATAACCTAATAATCTTATAAACCCTTTCCAAAGGACTTACAAGCCAATCAGAAAAAATCATCAAATATGTCCGAATCCTTCGACCTCCTCACACCGCAGAAAACTTCCAGGATCGTACGAACAGCTTCGCCAATGGAATCTGTGCTCATGGCTCCCCCAGTACTCATCCGCGGAAGCCTCGATCCCTACGCAGGTCCTTGGGACCATTCAACTGCCCGCCATCTGCTCAAACGCGCCATGATCGCACCCAACGCGAAACAAATTTCTGACGCAGTCACAGAAGGAATGAACGCCACCATTCAAAAGCTCATGACCAATGTATTTGATCCGGGCGAACCTCTTAATTACAATGAACAAAATGACCCGAATGTCCCAATTGGAAGTTCATGGGTGAATGCACCAATCACGCAGGGTTTAAATTATCCCCATCGATCGATTCGTGCCTGGCAGTTTTCTTTACACCTGTCAGAAGGTGTCAGCGTCAGAGAAAAGATGACCATGTTCTGGCATAATCATTTCGTGACATCAGATGCCAATCACGCCAAACTCACATATCAATACATCAAATTATTGCGTGACAACGCTCTTGGTAATTTCAGAACGCTTGTCGAAGAAATCACCGTCAACAATCTTATGCTTCAATACCTCAATGGCGCTGAGAGTAATAAAAATGCACCCAATGAAAATTACGCCCGCGAATTATTAGAGCTATTCACTATCGGAAAAGGCATACAGGCCGGACCGGGTGATTATACAAACTACACCGAAGAGGACATCAAAGAGATAGCCAGGTCCCTTACAGGTTGGACGATTAACGTTGCTGCTCTTCAGGCTGCCGGCACTGCTCCTCCTGCCATATTCCGGCCCAATCGCCATGATACCGGTACGAAGACATTGTCACATCGCTTTAACAATGCCGTGATCACAAACGGCAATGAACTGGAGTACAAATCCGTCATCGATATCATCCTCCAGGAAGATGAGGTGTCAAAATTTATGGCACGCAATATCTATCGATGGTTTGTCTACTACAACATCGATGCAGAAGTGGAAGCCATGGTGATAGAACCTTTGGCGGCGATTCTCAAATCCAATAATTATGAAGTAGCTCTTGTATTGGAAGCATTATTCGCAAGTGAACATTTTTATCACGAGAATGCCCTCGGAGCTATGATCAAAAGTCCGATCGATTTTACAGCCTCCGTCATTAAGCCTTTCAAAGTAGAAATTGATTTTAATCAGAATCAGACATATCAATTGTGGCTTTCACTCCATGGTCTTAACCAGGCTTTGCAACAGGATGTTTTTTCTCCCCCGGATGTTGCTGGCTGGAAGGCGTATTATCAGGATCCGGTGTACTACAGGTATTGGATCAACAGCGTGACACTCACCATACGCAGAGCGTTGACTGATGGAATGGCTGCAGGTCAGATTGATGTGTTTATGCGGCCTTGGGGTATTGACGTATTGAACGTAGTGGCAGACATCCCAAATGCGTTAGATCCAAATCAAATGATACAGGGTATATTGGATATTATACTTCCGTATCCTCTGAACGCAGAACAATTAGCTGCTCTCAAAGAAACTCTGATCCCGGGATTACCCGATTTTGAATGGACCATCGAGTACGGACAATATCTCAATGATCCCTCCAATGACACCGTGAAAATGGCGGTGGAAAATCGGCTTCGATTTTTATTTCTGGCGATCCTTTCATTACCTGAATTCCAATTACAATAATCCAAACCCTCCTTCCAAACACGTCCATATGAAACGGAGAAATTTTTTACGCACTAGTGCTTTGACTTCTGTTCCCGTCATGCTCAATGGTATGAAGCTGGGAGCAGTCCCATTTCCATTTATGATGACGCAGGGACCTGATAATGATCGCGTCCTCGTACTCATCCAATTGAATGGTGGCAATGATGGACTGAATTGTGTCATACCCGTAGACCAATACAGTGCACTCAGTGCGGTTCGTCCCAATATTTTAATTCCGGAATCCAGTGTATTAGATATTGAGACAGGACTTGGACTTCATCCTGCCATGCTAAAGATGCAGGAACTGTATCTCGATGGCAAGATGAGTATTGTGCAGGGAGTTGGTTATCCAAATCAGGACAGGTCGCATTTCCGTTCAACGGATATATGGACCAGCGGATCTGCAGCAACGGAATATGTAAGTACAGGATGGTTGGGCAGATATTTTAATGAAGATCATCCCGCATATCCGACAGGATATCCGAATTCAGAATATGAAGCACCGTTTGCATTGACCATGGGTTCATTAGTGTCTGATACATGCCAGGGTCCACTAACAAATTTTTCATTGGCGCTCAATGATCCATTTGCATTAAAGCCATTATCGGAAGGGGAGACAGGAAATTTTCCGGATAATAATTATGGTAAAGAACTCCGCTTCCTCGTGGATGCCATCGCACAAACCAATGCATATTCAGATGTCATATTAAATGCTGCAGAAGGTGGAAGCAATCAGGTCACATATCCAACAGATAGTAGATTAGCCGGGCAATTAAAAAATGTCGCTCTTCTTATTGCCGGAGGCTTAAAGACAAAAGTGTATATCGTGTCACATGGTGGATTTGATACACACTCTGCACAGGTTGATGCAGACACAACGTTGGGTGATCATGCAGATTTACTAAGACAATTGTCAGAAGCGATTTCTCTATTCCAGCAGGATCTCAAACTTGCCGGAAAAGATGAAAAGGTATTGACGATGACCTTCTCTGAATTTGGTCGCCAGATTCGTTCGAATGATAGTATGGGTACTGATCATGGTACAGCAGCACCGTTGATGATGTTTGGCCCTTGTGTTAAGCCAGGAGTATTAGGTGATAATGCTCAGATCGTCGTCGATGCGAATCCACAGGAAGGGGTAGCAATGCAATATGATTTCAGATCCATCTATGGTACTGTCTTAAAAGATTGGCTGGGCCTGGCCGAAACGGATATTTTTGAAGTATTGAATCCGGACATCCAGTTTCTGCCGTTGATCGAAGGATGTTCATTATCCACTGCCATCCAGAATGAACTCTTCCTCGATGTTCATTTTAAAGTTTATCCAAATCCAACCATCTCTCTAACCAATATTGAATGGAATTCCAGCGGTGATGCATGGACAGCCACACTCCTCGATAAATGGGGTCATGAGATAAGAACATGGACAGGTGGCAAGGCATCTAAAAAAGTGGTTTCACATTCTCTGAATATTCCTATGGTGCCATCAGGTCATTATTACATTCACCTCCGGCAGGGAAATCAAAGTGTGACGAAGGGGCTGATGATAAATTAGGAGCACAGGATCACAGGAACAAAGTCGTATCGCCAATTTCATAAAGAAATATTTCGTCCTGATTAGTATATCGCGAATTCATCATTGACAAATCGGAAATTTGTCGACGCTCCGACGTAGACAAAGCCTACGCGAAAAGAAATCTAAACAATTCAAAAATCCAGATGGGCTTACAACTGAAGATGGGCAAAAGGTCGCTGAGTGAAACATAGTACGGACAGTTGATTCAGCAAATCCTCGGACAGAAGAAAAAGTTGTTGTGACAGATGTGACTTGTCAAAGCGCCGACTCAGTTCGTAATGACAATCTGTCCCTCATCCAACAATCGCTGATTCTGCAGCCGCAGATACACCTGCGCCACCGTCACCACATCGCGCTCACAGTATTGTTTGATCTTTTCAAGGTCCTGCTCTTCCCAATAACATTGCCCAACTTTTGAGCCATCGAGATTTTCTTTGGGTGAAGGGATACCCAAGGAATAAGATAATAAGTCCAGCGATGTATAATTTTTATGATCACCATATTTCCAGAGATCAAGTGTATCACACATACATTTTACTTCCCATGGTTTTTTGCCACTGATATTAAAAATATTTGGAAGCTCCATATTATGGATCGTCATACGACGGCATAAATAGGGAATGTCAAATTCACGGATGTTGTGTCCACACAGGACACTTACATTTGGATCGTTGAAATTTTTGCGTAACACGGCTGAAAAAGATTCGAGAACTTCCTTTTCATCATGCCCAAAAAAAGATTTCATCCGCAGGGTGGAGGTACCATTTTCTGCCTGTGTGATGATGCCCGCACTGATCACAATCACTTTTCCGAATTCGGCATAAATGGCCGCTTTCTCCATGTAACTTTTGGCAAAATCATCCATCGTCCAATCATGATGATCACGACGGGCCATAAAGCCAATTTTCTGCTGCCAAAGATGTTGACCCCGCTCATCGAGACCGTCATAGGTTGGATATTGGGAGACCGTTTCCACATCGAGGAATAGAATGTGCTGCATCGAAGTCATGTTATTATGCTTTACCTGGTGAATAAAATAGGAGAATCGAAGGATTCCATAACCCGTACGGATTTCCGGCACTGTTTTCAATGATTGCTTCCCCAAGTTAACGAATTGCTATTATTACCATAGTTCCTATGTTAAAATTTTAGATATTTGCTGACCGGGTTACTGTTTTGAAGGCAGTCAAGGTTCTCAAGCCTCCTTATTTTCGGTTTCTTCAGATATTATACGTTCACATCTAACCGTTTATACCACCTATGTCACAGACATCACAACAAAAGCTACTGGCATTAGCCACTGTAGCCATTATAGCCCTCCTTGGCCTCAGTGCTTTCCTGATCTACACCAAAGTCAACCAGGATAAGCTGATCAAAGGCCAGAATGCTGAGCTGATTGAATCGACCAAGGTTAAGGCAGATCTTGAAAAAACATACTACCAGGCACTTTCTGACCTGGAAGAAATGCGCGGCAATAACAGCGAGCTCAACGCCATGATCGAAACACAAAAAACAGAGCTTAAAAAACAAAAGGATAAGATTGATGGCCTCATCAGGACGTCAAAAGATTTGGATAAGGCGCGTGAAGAAATCGGACGCCTGCGTCAGTATGTCACAGAAGTGGAAGAGTTGAAAAAGCAAAATGCTATACTCAGAGATACGAATCAAGCGCTCTCCTCACAGCGCGATGAACTTGTCATCGCTGTCAAGCAGGAGCGCCTCACGAACGAAGAGCTGCTGACAGAAAAAACTACACTTTCTTCTAAGAATGAGTCGCTCGCCCAGGAACGCGAAATCCTTGCACGTAAAGTTGACATCGCATCTTCCATCAAAGTGGGTGAGATCTCTGCCACAGGATATAAGGTAAGAAGCACGGGTAAGGAGTCTGATTCTAAAAAAGCGAAATCCATAGACGGTCTGAAAATCTGTTTCAATACCACTAATAATGTCATCGTATCCAGTGGCATGGAGACTTTTTATATTCGCGTCATCAATCCATTGGGAGAAGTCATGGCGATCCAGGATTTGGGATCAGGAAATATTGCCCTATCCAGCACCGGAGAGTCGATTCAATACACACAGTCCGTGGAAGTTGAGTACAGCAATGAACCTATCCCGGGATGTATCAACTGGCAACCAGGTATTCCCTTTGAAACGGGTACGTACCAGGTAGAAATTTACAATAAAGGATTCCTGGCGGGTAAAGGAAGCTTTACATTGAAATAGGAATATCCAAAAGCAACAGCAAAACCGGTCTAACCGGAATTTTATATCAAAAGACAATTGGATGAACATTTCAATTGTCTTTTTTGTCTTAGAAGGTCACCATGTATAGTTGGAGTTTCCGAAAATTCGATCCTAAGGCTTTCGCAGATAGTCCTTTTGAAAATCTCCTCAAGATTTTCAAAGAACTTCTCATGTTCAGTTCAGGAAATGTAAGCGAAGCATTAAACTGGCTTACCCAGTTGGATCGCCAGTATAATCTCACCAATCCCGATTATGGAATGGCAGATTTCATCCGCGAACTTAGAGAAAAGGGCTACATCAAAGATGATGGTACGAAGCAAGGGATGCTGCCTGCGGCTAAAATGGAACTGGAACTTCGCCGCAAAGCCCTCGATGACGTCTTCGATGATCTGAAAAAATCAAAGCGGGGTGATCATAAGACCAATAGTATTGGAATGGGCGATGAGGTAACTTCTGAAATCAAACCCTATGAATGGGGTGATTCCCTCGATCAGATCGCCGTCTCAGAAACGATAAAAAACGCGCACATTAATCATGGCATCGAAGAGTTCAGCCTGACGCAGGAAGACATGCAGGTCCATGAGAGCTTTTATCAGTCCCAGATGAGTACCGTCCTGATGATTGATATTTCACATTCGATGATACTGTATGGTGAAGACCGTATCACGCCTGCAAAAAAAGTGGCCATGGCATTGTCAGAATTGATCACAACCAAATACCCAAAGGACACCCTGGATATCATTGTATTTGGTGATGATGCATGGCAAATAGAAATTAAGGATCTGCCCTATCTCCAGGTAGGCCCGTATCATACAAATACGGTCGCCGGAATAGAATTGGCTATGGATTTATTGCGTAAACGCAGAAATCCAAACAAACAGATCATGATGATCACTGATGGAAAACCAACGTGCATCAAAATTGGAAAGAAGTATTACCAAAACAGTTTTGGTCTGGATAAAAAAATTCTCACACGCTGTTTTGCATTAGCGGTGAAATGCCGGAAACAAAATATTCCGATCACCACTTTTATGATCGCACGTGATCCATGGCTGGTGCAATATGTGGATCAGTTTACGAAAGCCAATGACGGCAAAGCGTTCTACAGTTCCCTCGAAGGACTTGGATCCTTTATCTTTTTAGACTACAAGCAGAATAAGCGAAAATTTAAACATTAATGGCATTAGCAACCACACTCGGTGAACTCCGCAAACAAGGATATACGCCTAAGTCAATTAAAGAAGAACTCAGGGATAACCTGATCAAACGATTGCAGGACAAAGTGCCGGTATTCGAAGGTATATACGGTTTTGATGATACAGTGATTCCGGATATGGAGCGTGCGATCTTATCGCGCCACAATATCTTATTACTTGGTTTGCGTGGTCAGGCAAAGACAAGACTTGCGCGGCTGATGATACATTTGCTGGACGAATACGTTCCAATCATCACAGGCAGTGAACTCAATGATGATCCATTGGAGCCTCTTTCCGCTTTTGGCCAAAAGCTTGTGACAGAGATGGGAGATAACACACCCGTAACCTGGATCCACCGGAGTGAGCGGTATGTTGAAAAACTTGCAACACCGGATGTATCTGTGGCTGACCTGATCGGTGATGTGGATCCGATTAAAGCAGCTACATTAAAACTTCCGTACAGTGATGAACGCGTGATCCATTTTGGGCTGATACCCCGATCACACAGATGCATTTTTGTTATCAATGAAATACCGGATTTGCAGGCACGCATCCAGGTTTCATTATTTAATATTTTGCAGGAAGGAGATATTCAGATACGTGGATTTAAAACACGTCTTCCATTAGATATTGCTTTTGTTTTTACTGCCAATCCGGAAGACTATACAAACAGGGGTTCGATCATTACACCGTTGAAGGATCGTATCGAAAGTCAAATCCTCACACATTATCCGGAGGAGATCAGTGTTGCAAAAATTATTACAGAGCAGGAGGCTTCCATTACAAGGCATCAGCGTGAAAAAGTGAGAGTACCGGATGTGGTGAAAAACATTCTGGAGCGCATCAGCTTTGCAGCGCGTAAAAGTGAATTTGTGGATGAAAAATCTGGTGTATCAGCACGTCTGAGTATTACTGCTTTGGAAAATTTATACAGCACGGCGGAGCGGCGCGTATTGATCAATAATGAAAAATCAACTGTGGCCCGTATCGCGGATTTCTGGGGCGTCATTCCTTCGATCACCGGAAAAGTGGAACTGGTGTATGAAGGTGAGGTGGAAGGCCAGTACAATGTGGCTCTTCAGTTAGTAAGCCAGGCAGTACGGGAAGAATTTCTGGAGACCTTTCCGCATCCGGAGAAAATTAAAAAGGGTAAGGATCGTGATCCCTATGGTGCAATCAAAGCCTTCTTTGGCGATGCCAACGTTGTGGTATTACCTAATGACGCGGAAGATCAATATTTCCTTAAGACCCTGGATGAAGTGCCGGGCATGGACAGGATGCTGGAGTCCTATAAGATTCCAAAAGCAGAGTACCCGATCTTTAAAGAGATTGTCCTGCATTCCCTGGCGGATCTCAATATCCTGACGAAAGAACTCACGCAAGGCAAGATCGGATTCAGTGATCCATTGGGCAAAATGCTGGATGATCTGGACGAAGAAGACCGCGATTGATCTCAAAAGTCAATAGTCGTCATATTCTGTTGATTGCGCTGGAAAGGACACAGGCTCCGTCGATATAAAGCCTGTTTTCTCAGGGCCCGCATACTATTTCAGCTATATTTGCCGCTCTTACACAAGACTAAAAGCCAGATATTGTGGGTATTCTCATCTTCCTTATTCTCTCGTACATCTTATTGAGTATCAGCCTGTACATGCTTTTTCCGAAAGCAGGTGTGCCTGCTGTGAAAGGTCTCATTCCGGGCGTCAATTTCGCCGAATGGTGTAAGCTCATTGGACGCAAGCCATCACATGCTTGGTGGCTATTATTCCCGATCGTCAACATCTTCATTTATTGCGGCATGGCTGTTGACCTGGTACGGTCCTTTAACAAACTTGGTTTTATTCACAGCGCCATAGCGGTTATCTATGCTCCCGCGATCTTCTTTGCAATTGCAAAGAACAAGAATGATAAATATGCAGGCCCCATCCTGCCACGCGAAGAGGAATACAAAACGCAAATCGCCGACGCAATAAATAACAACAAACCACGCCAGGCAGAAAAACTAATCAATAGCAATCCGTATAAAAAATCTCAAATCCGGGAATGGACAGAAGCCATTGTATTTGCTGTTTTCGCTGCAGCTTTTATTCGAATGTTTCTGCTGGAAGCATATAAAATTCCTACACCTTCGATGGAAGGTTCATTGCTCGTTGGGGATTTTCTCTTTGTAAGTAAAGCACATTATGGTATTCGTACACCTATGACTGTGGCAATGTTTCCACTACTGCATAACACGATCCCGGGCATTGGATCAGAATCATATCTAGAAAAGCCAGCATTACCTTATTTCCGTTTGCCGGCATTGGAATCTATCGATCGCAATGAACCCATCGTATTTAACTGGCCTGTGGGCGACAGCGTATACTTATCACCGATACGTTCGTATACTGCTCAACAGGTACGATCAAATCCGGACGTAGCGAATGAAGTGCGAAACGCAAAATTGATCACACGACCTATTGATAAAAAAGATCATTACATCAAACGTTGCATTGCGATCGGCGGTGATAGCCTTGAAATTCGCGACCGGCAAGTGTATATCAATGGAGCTGTTGTGGAAAACCCAGACCACTTGCAGTTTATGTACCGGATTGATGCAACCAATATCAACTGGGGGAAAGTGGAGGAGATGGGAATAAAAGTCCCGGCTGGTAATAAAGTGGGACCGTATTTCCTCGACGATGAACAGATCCAAAAAATAAAAAGCCTTGATCCGTCTGCCAATGTCCAGCTTGTAGATGTGAGTGCATATTCATCCGGTTTGTTTCCGTTTGATACGCAACATTTTAACTGGACAGTAGATAACTATGGTCCGATCTATATTCCAAAGAAAGGAGCAACCGTTTCCCTTACGCCTGAAACCATAGCATTGTACCGACGCGTCATCGATGTGTACGAAAACAATGATTATGAAGAAAAGAATGGCCAGTATATCATCAATGGTGTACCATCTGTAACCTATACGTTCCAACAGGATTATTTCTGGGCCATGGGGGATAATCGTCACAACTCGGAAGATTCACGTGCCTGGGGATTTGTACCCCATGACCATATCGTCGGAAAGCCATTATTTATATGGTTTTCAACCAAAGATGGCAATATGGCAAATGGCATCAATTGGAACAGGATCTTTACCTCCGCGTACAAAATGGAATAGCAGATTACAACAAGAAGATTGTATTTTGGTTATTGACATGTAAGACCTGTCTCCTTATGACCAAATTCTCCTCTTTGCTCTTAAGTTGTTTTTTATCAATTCAGATTGTCCCGTTGGCGGCCCAGTCCGCAAGTGATCTATTCCTGTTTACATTGGTAGATGCAGACTCCGAACGTTATGTCCACGGAGCAAAATTCTTAAGCGGGTTCAATAAAGGTGGATATACGAATCAACCCTGGTTCACACCTACGGGAGACCTCCTGGTTAGTGTGCGAAAGCCACAAGAGGCACAGAATGATATCTGGCAGTTGTCTATCGACACACGAAAGTATAAGAAGCTCACAGCCACTCCGGAATCTGAATATTCTCCCCGGTTGCATCCGGATGAGGATCATCTCACATTTATCCGTAAGGTAGGTAATGAGCCGCTTGACCAACAGGTTTATAAGGTCAATCTTACAACAGGAGTTTTAGAGCTTGTTACTTTAAATCTGAAGGACATAGGATATTATACATGGATAAGTGATACAGAATTAGGTTTACTGCGCATTGATGAGATGGGACATAAATTAAGTTATTACGAAACGAAATCCCATAAGAGCAGACGGATAACAACAATGATAGGTCGAACACTTCTATCAGGTAAGAATGGTACACTAATATATCTTCATAAGTATGAAAAGGATTATTGGTATATTAAAAAGTACCACCCAGTAACATCCAAGATCGAGATCATTACTCAGACGAGGGGTCAAAACGAAGATTTCGCGATTGGTCCGGATGGAACCTATTACATGGGCGATAAACAATCACTTTATTTTTTCAGACCCGGCGTTGACAAAGAATGGAGATTCATGGGTGATTTGTCTGCATACGGTATTCAAAATATCTCCAGATTAGCAATCAGTCCAAACGGAAAACAACTTGTGCTTGTATCCACAAAAGATGGAATCTGATGATACGATATGGTTTTCTTTTCCTGGTGCCATTATTTATTTCATGTACATCTATAACTAAGGAAATCTCAACGCACCGTGAGCAATACAAGGCTGATTTTCTGCACGACGAAAGAGCTCCTTTGAAGGAATCAGATTTGGCAAACCTCGATTTTTATCCTCCTCTAAAAACAGCAAAAGTCAAAGCGAACTTCATCCCCACTCCTGATGCTGCGCCATTCGAATTTCCAACATATAGCGGTATTACCAGGACGTATAGGAAATATGGTGTGGCAACCTTCATTTGGAATGGCAATCCCGCATCATTATCATTATACCAGAATATGACCCTGATATCAAATCCTGTTTACAAAGACTATTTGTTTCTGCCGTTTAAAGATGAGACGAGTGGGGTAGAAACCTATGGTGGTGGGCGGTACCTCAATATGTCAAAGGAAGATACGACCGACGGGCATGTGACGATAGATTTCAATAAAGCTTATAACCCCTGGTGTGCTTATAGCGAAGGATTCAATTGTCCCATTCCACCGGTGGAGAATCACCTCAATTTCCCGGTTCCGGCAGGAGAACGACAGTATAAGGGTGAGGTAAAGCATTAACAATAGGCCAGGTATACATTTCGTAGCTTTGTATTCGTTTAGAAAAAAAAGATCCGGATGATTTTTGCTTTACTTTTTTTACTGTTCTTTCCTCCTCTCTCTACCACCACTCCCACAGCACCTGTTCAGCGATTTCTAGTTGAGGTTCAGGATGATGCATCCTGTTTCGATGCATGGTGGGAGGATCAGTCCGCTGGTCAGGAAGGTTCATTTAGAAAAAAACTACCGCTGGATAATTGGTGGGTAGTAGTAATGCCTGAACAATACTTTTCTTCGTTGCAAAATTTATCATGTGTTGTGCAGTTGAAGGAGGACCATAAAATAATATGGCGCAACACAACCCCTAATGATCCGGGCTATATCAACCAGGGTGATATGGCCCTGATGGGAATGCCTGCCGCATGGGATATTTCTAAAGGTGGATTGACGGCACGCGGGGATACAATTGTTGTAGCAGTCATAGATGATGGTTATCAGTCCACGCATCTAGACCTGAAGCAAAATTTATTTTACAACCGCGATGAAATCCCGGGTGACGCTATCGATAATGATGCTAACGGGTATGTGGATGATTATCTCGGATATAATGTTTCAACTGAGAACGATGCGCATCCTGTGCGCAAGCATGGAACTGAAGTAGCTGGCGTCATTGGCGCCCGTGGTAATAACAATGTAGGAATCGCAGGGGTCAACTGGAATATAAAATTGCTATTGATCAGCGGAGCTGATTTTGAATCTGAATTGATCGAAGCATATCAATACATCCTGGATATGCGTAAGTCGTACCGGCAATCTGATGGAAGTAAAGGCGCCTTCGTAGTGGCCACCAATCTGTCGGGTGGCGTGGAGTTTGAATATGCTATAGACCACCCTGCATGGTGTGAAATGTATGATAAGCTGGGTGCAGAAGGGATCCTGAGCGTGAGTGCAGCTCCAAATAATGAAGTTTCGGTGGATGAGGTGGGGGACATGCCCACAACATGCACATCTCCTTATATGATTGCCGTGACCAATGTGGATTTACAGGATGATATCGTGGGCAATGCGGGGTTTGGCCCACTGAGCATCGATCTGGGTGCACCAGGTAATGGAACATATACCACAGCACCTACGGATACCTATCTTGAATTTACCGGTACAAGTGCAGCTGCACCACACGTCACAGGTGCTATTGCTCTGATGTACAGTACACCGTGCAGTGCTTTTCTCAATGGTATTGACTCTGATCCTCAAGCAATTGCGGCTACAGTGCGGGATATCATCTTTTCATCAGCATCTGATAATAATTCTCTTGAAGACATTACCGCTACTGGTAGACGCATCCAGGTGAATGCCGCCATGCAGGAAACGCTGGATCTGAACTGTGACGCACCTGAGGTGGAAGGCATAAAAATCCTTTCAGCTTTCCCCAATCCTCCTAAAGAAGACCATCATGTCACGGTAAGTTTTGAGGCCCCCGGAGATACCAGTGAGGTCTACCTTGAGCTATATACAATCACCGGCGCTATGGTTGCCCATTATGATCTCACCCCGGATAACTTCGCTGATGGAGTAGGAAACATTGATATAAATACGGAAGGTTTACCACCGGCCATCTACCTCGTGACCATCCGCCGAGGAAAAGAAAAGGACACGGTAAAGCTGTTTGTACACTAACCCGGGTCCAACTTCCTGATAGAGAGTGAGGTCTCTAAAATTATCTTCGGGCCTAAGCTGAATAAATATGCAGATAATTTTATCTTTGCACTCCATTTGAGGGATCGGCTTCGTAGCTTAATTGGATAGAGCACCTGACTACGGATCAGGAGGTTGAAGGTTCGACTCCTTCCGAAGTCACCAAACTAGAAGGTAACTTATTGATTTATAGTAATTTGTAACAAAAATAAAAAGCGTCAATCATGTCAAGGGTATGTCAGCTGACAGGTAAAAAACCGATCACGGGCAATAAGGTCTCTCATTCGAATATGAAGACCAAGCGCTGGTTTTTGCCTAACCTTCAGAAGAAAAACTTCTTTATTCCTGAGACAGGTCAGACGGTACAGATCAATGTATCGACCTCTGCGCTCCGGACGATCGATAAACTCGGTATATACGAATACCTGAAACGCCTTAAAGCTGAAGGTTTCAACACCGGGATCACATTAAAAAAGAAAGTGTAATACGTCACCATCATGGCAAAGAAGTCAAAAGGTAACCGCCACCAGATCATCCTCGAATGCACAGAGCATAAGACCACTGGTCTGCCAGGTACGTCACGGTATGTGACACAAAAAAACAGGAAGAATACCCCGGATCGCCTGGAATTGAAGAAATTCAACCCGATCCTGAAGAAGATGACTGTTCATAAAGAAATTAAATAGTAAAAATCAGTATCCATGGCTAAAGTTTCGAAGAACGCCAAAGTAGCTCAGCGGGCCGCCAATGTCGGTTCCGGGAGAGACTTCGTCAAAGTGGTAAAACCAGTAAAAGACCCCATAACAGGTAAATATTCCTATAAAGAGGTCATGGTTCACAAAGACAAAGTCAAAGATTTCTTTGCAGAGAAATAGGCAAGAAGTTTTATATAAAACTTTCATCTGCAATTAATGATATCTGAATAGTCAGGACGCACTATTCAGATATCTTTATATTATACCACGACCACCGACATGAGTTTCTTCAAAAAGTTTTTTTCCAAAGAAAAGGAACAGGAATTAGAACAGGGCCTCGAAAAGACCAAGTCCAACCTGTTTCAGAAAATATCGAAAGCTGTCGCCGGTAAATCGAAAGTGGATATCGAAGTCCTCGATGAACTTGAGGCAGCACTTATCGCAAGTGACGTAGGACTCGAAACCACCATCAAAATCATCGATCGTATTGAAGCACGAGTAGCACGTGATAAATATCTCAATGCGAGTGATCTGAATGCGATTCTCAAAGAAGAGATCGCTGGCCTGCTGACTGAAAATAATACGGCAGATCTCGACGATTTCGAAATACCTGGAGGCAAAAAGCCATATGTCATGCTGGTCGTAGGTGTCAATGGCGTAGGTAAAACGACTACCATTGGAAAACTTGCGTATCAATACAAACAAAAAGGTCTCAATGTCCTCCTCGGGGCAGGGGATACGTTTCGTGCAGCCGCTGTGGATCAACTCAAGATATGGGCTGATCGGGTAGGTTGTGGATTTTTTAGCAAAGGCATGAATACGGATCCGGCAGCAGTTGCTTTCGAAGCAGTACAGGAAGGTATCCGAACGAATGCAGATGTTATCATCATAGATACTGCCGGAAGATTGCATACCAAGCTTCACCTGATGCGCGAACTGACCAAGATCAAAACCTCGATCAACAAATCATTGCCTGGTGCGCCACATGATGTCATGCTTGTGCTTGATGCCACCACAGGCCAAAATGCAATTGAACAATGTCGCCAGTTTTCTGAAGCAACGGAAGTGACTTGCCTGACATTGACGAAACTTGATGGTACAGCAAAAGGAGGTGTTGCACTCGGGATCTCAGACCAGTTTAAAATTCCGATTCGTTTTATTGGAGTAGGTGAACGCATCGATCAGTTACAGATCTTTAATAAAAAAGCTTTTGTGGAATCCCTTTTCAAAGGTGTTGCATCCGCTACACCTGCAGAATCATAAATGCCTAAAATAAAAAAAGGTGGTATCCATTGCTGAAAACCACCAACCTACAAATAAATGTCCAACCAAAAATCTTTCCTGATGGATCACATCAGGGTTATTCACCATTGTTGATCAGGTGAACTGTGATATTATAGCGTGTCAGTTGACGCGTCTGATCAAATTTTACTTTCTGATAATTCAATACCTGCATAACGTATTCACATGCAGGCCCGCTGTCACCCGCTATGTCAAGGACAATGACTTCATTGCGGGCATTGATCATAAATCCAATCTGCACATCCTGCTCCGAGATCTCAGGAAAGGAGATATCAGTTCGCGTAAACAGAGTGTAAATCTGCTTCTGTAATGCTGATAATGAACTGTTTGAAGGTTTGGGTTCCGCGCGAAGTTCCATACCCGGAACTGTAAAAAACAGCGCTAAAAAAAGGAAAATGGGTTTCATATGGCGTATAATTGATTTTGAAGTATGTGGGTCTTTGTCAGAAAGACGACATAACCTATTGGCTAGTTGCACCGACAGCTTTTCTTTTCGTCTAATGGACATCATTGATCTACGAATGCCGGATTCATTACTTATATATTCCCCCAAGATCCAGTGGATTACTTCTGACTCATCAGATTGTTCCGGCTTAACATGAATAATTTCCAGTTGACCCATTATCTATCCGCACGTGGCGGAAGGAATGAATTTGTACCGGGGATATTTGATTATACTTGATGTCAGATTGGAAGCTTCTGTACATGAATAAACTTTACACTATTGCCGCGATCATCAGCGTCACTTTTTGTTTGTACTCTTTTTCCACGAATCCTCCTGACGGACACACCGGAGCTCCGGGTGACATGTTTTGCTTTCAATGTCATACTGATTCGAATCCCGCACTGAATGGTACGTTAACGCTTGAAGGATTTCCTGATGTCATCACACCTAATGAAACATACGCGCTGAAGATCACCAACAGAGTGACTGAAGGCATTGCTGTCAGAGGAGGATTCCAGATGACAGTTTTAGGTCCTTTTAATACCAGAGCAGGTGATTTTTCGAATTCCGATCCAAACTCCGCTATATCGATTTTTAATGGCAGACAATATTGGGATCATGATCCTGCACTCCAATATCCTGACAGTATTCAAATGGTGAGCTGGACAGTACTTTGGACAGCACCGGAAATGTCATCTGGTAGTGTGATCACATGGTATGCAGCAGGAAATATTGCGAATGGCAATTTTCAAAATACGGGTGATCGTATTGTTGGAGCCAGTGGCAACGGAATAGTTATAGTTGCCGCTACTGATGATGTAACTTCTTTACAACCTGTACTCTTTCCCAACCCCGGATCAGATGTGCTGAATGTAATATGTAAAGAGAAAATGCACTGTTCAGGTAAGATTTCTTTTTACAACCTGGCCGGGCAGTGGATGGCTGATTCCTTTATAGAGAATGGCAAAGCAAAAGTGCCATCACTTATAGCTGGCGTATATTTATTACAAATATCGAATGGCGCATCACTGCATATGATGCGCTGGACGAAATTATAGGCTCACCCGGATGTATTGCATTCTGCTGAAAATAAATTCACCCTCTGGATTTAGTTCGGGCAGCGGCAAAGAAGAACTAATGCTCTTTGATCTTATTTTACTAATTCAAAATCTCCAGATATGAATCGTAAATACGCATTTTTAGGTTTATTTGCCAGTCTTGTTCTTTGGCTGGGTTTTTCAGCCAATCCACCTAACGGTAGAACAGGTGCGCCTGGTGAAGGTCTTTGTTCTGATTGTCACAATCAAACGAATCCTCCGCAGATGGGGATGATCGTCGTTACCGGTATGCCTGCTACTATCGTTCCCAATACGCAGTACGTACTGACCATGACCAGTACAATGACAGTGGATCCTACCGGCCCTGATACTGAGCGCGCAGGTTTTCAGCTTACAATTCTTAATAGTCTGGACCAACAGGCAGGTACAATAACAGCTCCTTCAGCCGGATCGACATTGCAGAATTTCAATGGGAGACAGTATTGGGAGCATAATCCTTTCCAGACATATCCTGCGAATGATATGGTTACCTGGACCGCAACCTGGACATCACCTACCACACCTGCAAACACAACGATTACATATTATGCTGCTGGTAATATTGCAAATGGTAATGGTAGCAACACTGGCGACCGCATTGTTCAGACCACCGGTGGAGGGATGTTGATGGGAGGAGGTACTAATCTTTCTGTTACGATCAATAATGTTAATCATGTTCTATGTAATGGTCAAAGCAATGGTAGTGCAACAGCGGTAGCAGAAGGTGGATCAACTCCGTATGCATACAGTTGGTCAAACGGATCATCAGGTGCCAATCTTTCCAATGTCGGTGCCGGAACATATACAGTTACTGTAACCGATAATGCATCTGCTACAGCATCTGCAAGTGTAACGATCACGCAACCTTCACTCCTGGTACTGAACACACCTAATATCAATAATCTTTCATGCAATGGCTCCAACAATGGTTCGATCACGGCAAGTGCATCCGGCGGAGTGAATCCTTACTTTTTCCAATGGAGTAACGGCTCTACAGGAACGACAATATCAAATTTGGCTGCCGGCTCGTATACAGTCACCGTCACGGATGACAACAATTGCACAAAGACTGCAACTTACGCAGTAACCCAACCCGCTGTATTAACTATCAATCTCGTGAATCTCTCACATGAGTCATGCGCAGGCGAAAATGATGGTTCTATCACCATTGGTGCTACCGGGGGATCCGTACCATATTTTGCTGAATGGTCTAACAGCACGATCGGTTTGACGAATTCGGGTCTTGAGCCCGGGACCTATTCCGTAACAGTTACTGATAATAATGATTGCACAAAGACAGCTTCATACACAGTAAATGCAGGGGGTACGATCAATGTGACCCTGTTGCAAATACAACATGTTACCTGCAATGGTGGTACCAATGGGGGGATATCTATCAGTGCGTCAGGTGGCGAAAGTCCATATTCTTATGACTGGTCAAATGGCAGTTCGGGTGCTTCTATCACTGGCCTCGCTGCAGGAACATACCTGGTCACCATCAGTGATGCCAATGGATGTGAGGTAGTAAGAAATTATACGGTCAATCAGCCAACAGCTATCAATGTTACAATTGGGCAGACGGGAGTCAATACATGTTTTGGAAATACAAATGTAGATCTCACAGCTATGGCAAGTGGAGGATCACCAGGATATACCGCATTATGGTCGAATGGCATCACAGGTCTTACAAATGATAATCTGGGAGCAGGCACATATACCATTACGGTCACGGATATGAGTGGATGTACGAAGACTGCAACATCTGTTGTTACACAGCCTGCACAGGTGACAGTCAATGTCGTTACAACTGATGAAACTTCTTCAGGAGCAAATAACGGAACAGCTACTGCCAATGCCTCTGGTGGTTCACCACCGCTGACATATCTCTGGAGTACAGGAGCTACAACACAAGGCATATCCGGTCTTCCTCCGGGAAGCTATAGTGTGACAGTAAATGATGCCTCAGGGTGTACAGCTTTCGGTATAGGACAGGTAAATGCTTTCGGTTGTTCTATTAATGTCGCACTTGGACTTGATGTTTCAGTGTGTGAAGAAGATACGATATTATTGATTCCTTCAGTCACAGGTGCAGCCGGAGAAGTAACTTATCTGTGGTCGAATGGCAGCACCGGCACTACACTGGAGGTGACAACAGGAGGAACTTACTGTGTATCTGTACTCGATGCAGCCAATTGCGCTGCATCTGATTGTATTGATGTTACCGAGATCATACTGCCTACTCTTGATTGTCCGGTAACACCTGAATCAGCTCCCGGTGCCAATGATGGTGCTATCAATTGTGTTGCGGATCCGGCTATCATATCCTGGTTGTGGAATACGGGTGCAATGACTCCTTCCATCACCGCATTATCACCTGGTGAGTATTGTGTGACTGTAACGGATAGTAATGGATGTACCAGGACGCAGTGCTTTAATGTGCAATCCGGCAATTGTAACCTTACCATTACATCACTTGTAACTGATGTACTGTGCTATGGTGATTCGACTGGAGCAGTAGTATTGGGTGTATCCGGGGCTACTCCTCCAGTAACATTTGCATGGTCTAATGGGGCAAGTACGGCGTCGATCTCTAATATTGTTGCAGGGATATATTCAGTGACTATTACAGACTCAGCAGGCTGTGTAGAAACCAGATCGTTTACTATCACGGAACCTCCAGCTATTCTGATCACCGTGGACACAGTCGGGCCGGTTTTTGATTTTGCCTCAGGCCTGATTCATATTACCGCTACCGGAGGTGTTGCTCCGTATACCTACCTATGGACATTTCCTGATGGACAAAATGCAATTGATGAAGATCTAAATGAATTGTTTATTACTGGTTATTATTCTGTCCAGGTGACAGATGCCAGTGGATGTGTGGTGACTCAGGATTCAATTTTAGTGGAAGGCATTATTGGTGTGCGTCCTTCCTTGTCATTCCGGGCCTTAAAGGTTTATCCTGTTCCCGCTGATGATGTACTGGTCATCGAACTGGAAAAACAGTTAAAGGAAATATTGGTATTGGGTGTTGATGGACGCCTCTACAGTAGAATATTGAATCCTGCTTCAAATAAAATTGACGTTGGCAGCCTGGATGCGGGTTGGTATATCCTGCGCATGACGGATGGTGAGAGTTGGTATATTGCCAGGATGGTGAAATAGAAAGGAAAAAAGTGATTAATATAAATGCGATGTATGCCTGGGTATGCATCGCAATTTTTTTATGGGGTGGTGAGAGGAAATAATGTGCGGGATGTGCGGGATTAGATGGCTGATGATACGGGGTGAAAGGGTAGGGGATTTGGGAAAATCAAACGGCAGCCTTGTTTGGAAGGAAAAATAGATTTCGTCGAAATACATTTTCACTTTTCTCCAAAATTGAATTCGTCGAAATACATTTTGACTTTTTCTCCAAAATGCAATTCGTCGAAATACATTTTGACTCGTTTTTGAATTGCCCACCTTAAAAATGAATTTCCGCAAATTGCTTTTGGGTAGAATAAGCAGAACTTATATCCCCTTATTCCCTTAATCCAGCTTCAAAACCTCAAGAAACGTCTTCT
>JBBREG010000032.1:0-21276 GCA_038203125.1 Chitinophagales bacterium | reverse complement strand
CCATTGGGTGAAAGAACAGGCGTGGTTTGGTTTTGGGACAGTGCAGATTTTGAAGGACAATAATGGATTAGCCAATAAATTATTATTTGACATTCCGAATGATGACATATTTTTTGAAGAAATAAATCCGGTGCGAATCTCACCATGACATTACAGGCTTCCGGTTTTCTTGCGGCATTACAGGCAACAGTACAGGGAGATGTATATGCTGATCCGATCACCCTGGGCATGTATGCAACTGATGCGAGTATTTATCAAATCATGCCTCATGCAGTTGTCTGTGTTAAAGATGAAGAGGATGTTCGCAGGTGTGTTGAAGTAGCGCATCAGTATAAAATTCCAATACTTCCAAGAGGAGGAGGTACAAGTCTTGCCGGACAAACCGTAGCAGAGGCGATCGTACTTGATTTTTCTAAATACATGAACCGGATTATCAGTTTTGAAAACCAGGAGGTTACAGTTCAACCAGGTGTCATCCGTTCAGAGCTCAATCAATATTTAAAAAAATCAGGTTTTGAATTTGCACCCGATCCTGCCACCGGGACACGTGCAACATTGGGGGGTATGATCGCTAATAATTCTTCAGGCACTAAAAGTATCCTGTACGGAAAGACCAGCGATCATGTGCTCGAATTAAAATGTATGCTGGCGGATGGTACGATTATCACAACGCGACCTTTAACCCATGCAGAACTCTTGCTAAAACTGGAAAGCGATGATGTCGATCAGCCGATATACCGGCAGATGATGGATCTCGTCATTCCGCTGGAAGGTGAAGTTCAGGATCGGTATCCAAAAACGATGCGTCGTGTTGGAGGTTATGCATTTGATGATTTTATTACCTCCGGCTATGGAGATCTTAACAGGATCATCATTGGGAGCGAAGGTACACTGGCGATCATTCTTGAAGCAAAGGTGAAGGTTGTTGCATTGCCGAAATATAAAGGAGTGAGTGTTGTACAGTTTGATCACGCACAGGATGCAATCAAAGCTGTGCAGACGATGGTAAAATATGCCCCTTCTGCAGTGGAAATTTTAAGCCGGCTGCTGATTGGCTATAGTCGAAAAAATATGGAGACTTCACACATGTGTGGTTTCCTCAAAGGCGATCCGGACTCGATACAGATCATTGAGTTTTATGGAAATGATGCTGAGGAATTGCGATTACGTGCGGATACAATGCATGAAGATCTGCGGAACCAGAAATTTGGATATGCACATGATTATTACCCCGAAGGAAAAGTGTTTCATGATATCTGGGGCATCAGAGAACGAGGACTCGGATTATTATTAGGCGAGCCTACTGACAAAAAAGGTGTTCCGGTCATTGAAGATGCTGCCATTCCACTTCCTCACCTGGATGCATTTATTGCAGGTGTCATTGAAATATGTGAAAAGCGCGGGGTGGGTGTCGATTACTATGCACATGCAAGTGTGGGGGTGATCCATATTAAACCCATTCTCGATCTGAGGGTACAAGGTGACATTGACCACTTCAAAGCTATCGCCAATGAAGTATTTCAATTAGTTGTAAAATATAAGGGTTCCTGGAGCAGTGAACATGGTGACGGTATTGTACGAAGCGGCTTTTTAAAAGAATATTATGGCGACCGGATCTATGCAGCTTTTGAAAAAACAAAAAACATTTTTGATCCGCACCACCTGATGAACCCGGGAAAGATTGTCGACCCACCACCGATCGATAGTCACCTTAGATATGGTGCTGCATACAAAGATCTTCCCTTCAACCCTGTCTACCGGTACAGGGAACAACATGATTTTTATACTGCTGTGCATCAGTGTTCCGGATTGGGTGCATGCCGGAAGGTGAGTGGTGGTACCATGTGTCCAAGTTTTATGGTAACACTTGATGAGCGTGACAGCACGCGCGGTCGGGCAAATGCACTTCGACTTGCGATGTCGGGCCAACTTGAAGACGGATTGAAGAACAAAGGTCTTCCGGAGATACTCGATCTGTGTATTTCATGCAAAGCCTGTAAAGCGGAATGTCCCAGCAGTGTAGACATGGCTCGGCTCAAAAGTGAAGTCATGCAGCATCAGTACAAACACCATGGAATTTCCTTAAAGGATAAAATGATTGCCCGTAGTACAGAACTCGCAAGATCTCTATCAGGAAGGAAAGCTTCAATTGTTAATACGGTTCAGGCATTACCAGGACTACGCCAGATGATGATGAAGGTTATCGGCCTGGATTCACGCAGGCATTTACCGGAATATGCACATCGCACCTGGACCCAATTAAATAAATCACAAACAAATAATGATCAACTACCTGATGTCATTCTTTTAGTTGATACGTACACCCAATGCCATCAACCGGAAGGCGGACAAGCTGCAGTAAAAGTATTGGAAGCGTTGGGTCAAAAAGTGATGGTACTCGATGTGGGTTGTTGCCAGCGTCCCAGAATTTCTCATGGATTCCTTGAGGAGGCATCAGAATTGATCAAACCAGCCGTAGCGAAATTGAAACCATGGCTTGCAAAAAACATTCCGATTGCCGTGCTTGAACCAGGTTGCGTATCTGCATGGACAGATGATATTCCGGACCTCATCAATGATGCGGGGACGGCAACTGCATTGAAGGGAATAAAAACGTTCGAACGTTTATTGAGCGAAGTACTTTCAAAAACAAATCTTCAGTATAAAATTCGTCCAAAATCCAATCATATCCTGGTGCATGGCCATTGTCATCAGAAATCCCTCTTTGGTATGGAGGCCGTGCGATCCATTTTTGCTTTATGGCCCGAAGTGAAATATGAAGAGATTGACAGTGGGTGTTGCGGCATGGCTGGATCGTTTGGGTATGAGGCCAAACACTATGATGTGTCCAAAAAAATGGCTGACCGTGTGCTGATCCCCTCTATCCGGTCAAAGCCGGAAGCCATGGTTATTGCCAATGGTTTTAGTTGCAGGCATCAGATTGCAGATTTTGCTGATCGGAAATCCTATCATATCGCAGAAGCATTTGATATTATTTAATGATCAATAAATATCCACCGTCGCCAGCAGATATAAGTCCTTGCTTGTTAAGCAATTCCTGATTCCAGGTGCTGCGATAAATAGTGGCGAATAATTTTTTCACCATGATCGCGTGCATTTTCAATAAAATATTTATTGGTACACATCCCACCACAAACAACACCAGCAACATACAATCCCGGAACAGAGGTCTCATGGGATATCGGATCAAATACGAGCTCGGGTTCAGCATCCCGGGAAGATTGAATGCCAATCTTTTTTAAAAAAGTAAAATCAGGTTGATATCCTGTCATGGCTAATACAAAATCATTTGGGAGTTCAACCAACCCATCCGGTGTTTGAACTTCAATGGAGCCTTCATTGATTCGTGTGAGATGGCTTCTGAAGAATGCAGTAATGGAACCTTCTTTAATCCGGTTTTCAATATTGGGTTTAATCCAGTATTTCACTCGGTCATTAATGGTTTCAGAGCGAATGATCATGGTGACTTCTGCCCCTTTATAAAACAATTCCAGGGCGACATCACATGCACTATTGGCTGCGCCAATGATAGCAACTTTTTGGCCTACATACGGATGGGGCTCATCATAATAATGGCGCACCTTAGGTAATTCTTCTCCTGGAATATTCATCAATACAGGCAAATCATAAAATCCGGTGGAAACAATCACTGCCTTGCATGTATAGGTATCTTTTGCCGTACAAACAATAAAATGATCGTTCGTCTTTTTTACATCCGTCACTGCTTCATAAAATTTCGCTTGCAGGTCCCAGGCAGCAAAGACCCTCCTGAAATATTCAAGCGATTCACGTCGGGTCGGTTTTTCATTATGGCTAATAAAAGGCACACCTCCAATCTCAAGTAACTGTGATGTAGAGAAATAGGTCATATTCGTTGGAAAGCGAAAAAGGGTGTTGACCATCATGCCTTTGTCAATCATCAACGCATTGAGTCCGGCACGTTTTGCTTCGATGGCACACGTCATACCGATGGGGCCCGCACCAATGATGATGATATCAATCATAAGTTAAAGATAAAGCGAAGTCTACACTAAGGGTAAGGTTGAGTTGGTGGAAGAAAATGAATAACCTTTACTCCTTTAACCAATTAAGCTATTTTTGATCCCACTCTTGAAAAAGCCAACATTGACTTTCCAACAACCTGACTTCGAATCCGTATCCACCCGGGAATGGATTGTAACCAATGGCATTGGGGGATACGCATCCTCCAGTATTTGTGGCGCCAACACTCGAAGGTATCATGGATTGCTCGTTGCGGCATTACATCCACCTACTGACAGGAAGGTGCTGGTATCCGGAATTGAAGAAAAAATTATCACGGGTAAGGAAGAAATATTTATTTCTTCTAATCAATATCCTGGCGCTATTCATCCGGAAGGGTATCGTCTGGTGAAAAATTTTTCAAGAGATCCTTTTCCAATAACAGAATTTTCATCGTCTTCCTTTTCAATCACTAAAGCGATCTTTATGATCTATGGATCGAATACCAGTGTGGTGGAATATGAAAATACAGGTAGAAATCATTGTCAACTTGTACTGACACCTTTGTTTGCCTACAGGGATTATCATCACCTCTCAAGAGAATCAACTGATCTGGAGTTTTCACATAAAATTGCAGGTGTAGAAAAATTGAAAATTCGCCCTATGCCTGGTGCGCCCGTCGTCTACATGTATCATACGGGCAGCCATTTCCAACCAAACGGAGATTGGTATCGTGACAGGGAATATCAGCGGGAAGCAGAACGCGGTTTGGATATTCATGAAGATGTTCGGAGCATTGGAAAGCTCACATGTGAACTGTCCCCGGGAGAGAAAAAATATCTGGTATTCAGTGTAGAAGAATCCATACCTGATGGCACACCGGATGCGTGGAAAACATTTGAACTCCTGAGGTTGAAAGAAATCGCCGCAGATCAGAAGGAAGGATTTTTAAAGGACCTGATGATCAGCGGGGATCAGTTTATTGTGTGGAGATTATCTTCCAGGAGTTATTCCATTATTGCAGGGTATCATTGGTTTACGGACTGGGGGAGAGACACGATGATTGCGATGAGAGGGTTAGTGATTGCACCTGGTAAAAAACAAGTAGCCGAATCCATCTTCCGGACATTTCTTACCTATCTCGACAGAGGAATGATCCCAAACCGTTTTCCGGATCAAGGTGAAGAACCTGAATACAATACAATTGATGCAACCTTATGGTTATTTGTTGCCTTGTATGAATATTTTGAAAAATGTAAAGACCTAACTTTCATCTCCGAAATATTTCCTTCCCTGACATCCATCATTGAGTGTCATGATCAGGGTACGAGATATAATATTCATGTAACACCGGAAGGTTTATTGTGCGGAGGTGAAGCAAAAACACAACTCACCTGGATGGATGCCAAAGTAGGTGACCATGTTGTCACACCACGCCAGGGCTGTGCGGTCGAGATCAATGCTTTGTGGTATAATGCTTTAATGATCTATGCACACCTGGGCGAAAAGATTGGTAAACCTGTGAATGACATTCGAGAAAAAGCAAAACTCACCAAAGGTTTTTTCCGTCATTATTTTCTGAATCCTGCAGGCTATCTCAATGATGTTTTGATACCCGGTCAGTTTACCGATGATGCTATACGACCCAACCAGATCTATGCGATCAGCCTACCATTTTCCCCATTACAACAACCAGAATGTGAATCCGTCCTGAAGATTGTGGAAGAACATCTCTACACGGATTATGGATTGCGGTCCGTATCTCCATCTCATCCTGATTTTAAATCTATTTACAAAGGTGATCAGTGGGAACGAGATCATGCCTACCATCAGGGCACAGTGTGGGGTTACCTGTGGGGTGAATATATGTTGGCATACCTTAAGGTGCACAACTATTCAAAAGAGGCAAAGTCGCATGTCGTCCGATCATCCAGGACGCTTGAGAATCATTTTTATAAAGAAGATGGCATACATGCAATATCTGAAATTTTTGATGGGGGCAGCCCGTCTCGGGGAAAGGGTTGTATACAACAAGCTTGGTCGGTGGGGATGACCATAAAGGCATTACTAGCCTGTTACTAAAACATTAACTGGTATCTTAGGATATTGGTTATTGGTTATTTAGATATGCTAAAATTCTCCTGCCATGAAAAATTTCCTCATCTTTTTGTTTCTTTCCATTTGTCTTTTCAGCTGTCTCTCCAACCAGGCAAAAGTTGATGTCCCAAAAGCTATTCAGGCAACATTTAAAAAACAATATCCTGACGCAGGCAAGCCAATGTGGGAAGAAGAGAATGGCCGTTATGAAGCAACTTACAAACAAGACAACAAGGATGTGAGTGTATCGTACAATATTGACGGTACTGTTTTTCAAACAGAAACAGAAATTTCTCCCGAGGCCTTACCACAAGGCGTCAGGAATTATGTTATGACTCAATTAGAGGATAAAAAAATTACAGAAGCCACTAGAATCGTGACGACATCCGGACATACAAGCTACGAAGCAGAGGTGGATAGAACGGATTATCTCTTTGATAGTAACGGACAATATGCAGGCGTGGAAACAAAAGAGGAAAGAGAAAAAGATGACTCTGACTAGGTATCGATCCTAATACCGGATCCGTACGAGGTTAAGTCTGTTATTCCGTTCACTGGGTACGATACACTCATTATAAGCAACCTGAACCCCATCTTTAAATCGCAGTTTGAGACGTTGGTAATCTGTATTGAACACAGTTTTCCGTTCTACATATCCTGTGCCCGTCACTTCATATCCACCTACAGTATTTTCCTGTTTGATCTCATCATTAAACAAAAAACGCAACCGAGATGGGGTCTTGAAAAGGAAAAAAGAAGAATAGATCGCGTCATCATCCTGGGAGTACTGACGTTTTCGTAGAACCTTTTTCCAATGTTCAGTGCCATCCTCGTGAATAGCAAAGAGAATCAGGTCTTCATAATAATAATCCACCCATCCGCCCCGGGTGAATGATCCGTTATCCCTCCGCAATGGTAACGTGGATCGCCTTGAAAATTCTTTATTTAATTCCGCAATAATGACTGCACCTCCATCCTGACGCAGGGCAAGCTTCTGAACATTAAAATCGGTGAGGCCACGCGCATTCGTTACTTCTTTTCCACTTACTTCAGCCAATAAAGATTCATCAAACGGGAGAAAATGCAGATCACGCGTATTTCCCTGTTGATATTTGACATAATAAAAACCCTGCGCACGGGCAATGGTCCTGTCACTGTAGAGACCTGTAATCGTGAGATGATCATGAAGGTCATCAAACTTTGCATAAAAATCATACACCTGAAACTCCCCCATGTTAATCGACTCGTGCTGGATTTCACCAGTACCTCGGACATTACTAAACACATCGAGGCTTTGTACTTTTTGTAAAAAACGATCGGGCTGCATCGTGAGAAAAAAATCACCATTATTATTGACTTCCATGGCAGAATAGTCACGTATCAGATTGCCTCCGGGAAATGCCATTTCACTTTCCCATAATAGCTTACGGTTTTCTATATCATATGCATAGAGATACAGGCCATTACCACTCTCGCGATAGACGACCACTTTACTTTCATCTTCTGATTCGGACATGAAGACATGAGGTGTAATGAAAATCTTCTCGACGATACCCAGGGTCGTGGTATCTATCAGGGTGATGTCCCGATTGTACGAGCGGTGCTGCAGGATATAATCTCCTTTTTCACGCATGCCAACAAACAGATCGATGCGGTCATCATTAGCGACGATCCCAATGATATCCCCCCGTCGAGGACCTATCGTGATCTCACGTTCCCACTTGAGGTGCAGATCTTCATCAAATGCCTGTATGTAATATTCACTCCCTTTATTGCGAAAGAGCATGAGATCTTCACCGATCCAGCCCAATATTGTGTATGAGAAATCATTGCGGAGTGGCAGCTCTTCTGAAATCGTAATCGATTGACCTGATGTGGAATAAAAAATAAGGAGCAGTCCTGCTGCCAAAAGAGATCTCATCGTGCTCTTTACCTTTTTACTGTCTGTTCCTGGATCCCGCATGGTATGGTGAAAGGTAGTCTCTATTCTGAATAAATACAAAACAGGTAACGCCAGTGAGCGACAAATGGATCTAATCGATCCTGTATTTTTGCTGCCATCAACTCTAGATCAATATGAAGCAGACACCAGTCATTGAGTGTGTTCCCAATTTTAGTGAAGGCCGCCGGCCGGAAGTGATCGAGGCAATAGCAGCCAGCATCCGGCAGGTAGAAGGTGTCAGACTCCTGGATATCGATCCAGGTAAGGCAACCAACAGAACCGTTATGACGATGGCCGGCCCTCCGGAAAGGGTTATCGAAGCGGCATTCCAGGCAATCAAAACTGCCGCCAGCCTGATAGACATGAAGACCCATACCGGGGAACACCCGCGTATGGGAGCTACGGATGTGTGTCCGTTGATCCCGATCAGTGGGATCACGATGGAGGAAACCGCTGCTTTTGCGCATAAGCTTGCCAGACGAGTGGGAATGGAATTGGGTATTCCGGTCTATATGTATGAGGCTGCCGCCTCCACGCCTGAACGGAAAAATCTTGCTACGATCCGCGCCGGGGAATACGAAGGTTTTGCTGCGAAAATGACTGATCCCAACTGGAAGCCTGATTATGGACCCGATACATTTAATGATAATGCGGGTGCGACGGTTATTGGGGCAAGAGATTTTTTGATTGCATATAATGTGAATCTCAACTCGAGAGCTGTTCGGTTAGCAAATTCTGTTGCTTTCGATATTCGCGAAAAGGGACGTGTAAAACGTTCAGGGAATCCTGTCACAGGTGACATAATGCGTGATGAAAACGGCGAAACACTTTGGGAAGAAGGATTACTAAAAGGTGTAAAAGCGATTGGCTGGTACATCGCAGAGTATGGCATCGCCCAGGTGTCTATGAATATCACGAATATTCAACTTACATCCCTGCACGAAGCTTTTGATGCCTGTGTACAGAGTGCTTCTTCGCGAGGCTTGCGGGTTACAGGATCTGAACTGGTGGGTCTGGTACCGCTCCAGGTCATGTTGGATGCAGGAAAATACTATATGGTCAAACAAGGATTATCACATGCTGCTCCTGAGCGTGAGTTAATCCATATTGCTGTGAAAAGTATGGGCCTGGATGAGTTGGGTGCATTTGATCCCAAGAAAAAGATCATTGAATACCTGTTACATGATCAGGGACTGAATGCCCTCGCGTCTATGACTTTGTCAGGTTTTTCGGAAGAGCTTGCTTCCGACTCTCCGGCACCGGGTGGAGGATCAGCTGCTGCATATGCAGGTGCACTGGCAGCATCACTGGGAGCCATGGTAGCCAATCTGAGTGCCCACAAAAAGGGTTGGGAAGAAAAACATTCCTTCTTTGTGGACTGGGCAGTGAAAGGTCAGACGGGAAGAGTAAATCTGTTGCGTCTTGTCGATGAGGATACACATGCATTCAATTCGATGATGGAGGCATTTCGTATGCCGAAGGAAAATGAGGCAGATAAAAAAAGCAGAACCCGCGCCATCCAGAAAGCAACAAGACGCGCCATTGAATCCCCCTTGAGTATTATGCGTGAAGCGTATACACAGTTTGCATTATTGGATGCAATGGCGCGGGAGGGTAATCCCAATTCTGTATCTGATGCAGGCGTTGGTGCGACATGTGCATTAGCGGCAGTGGAAGGGGGATATCTGAATGTGCTTATCAACCTAAGCGGGATTAAGAAAAAGGAAAAAGGGGATGCGTATAAAGCGGAAGCTGAAGAGTTACTGGCTAAAGCAAGAGAGGCAAAGGACAATGTATTTCATTCTGTTTTGAAGACTATTCAGTACTCTAATGCATGATTTGCATTACATATAATTTGCACGTATATTTGTAAAAAATACACGTGTCATGTCAACTAAGCTAACTTTAACAGTAGAAAAGCATGTAATTGAAAAAGCAAAAATTTATGCCCGTAAAACGGGTCGAAGCCTTTCAGAAATTATAGAAACGTATCTGGAATCCCTTACCTCAGACATTAGTCATGAGAGTAATAGCATTTCACCCAAACTGAGAGCGATTATTGGTTCAGTCAAACTGCCGAAGGATTTCGATGAAGAAAAAGCCCGACGATCACATCTTGAAAACAAACATAAATGAAACAGTTTTTTCTTGACACAAATATTCTTATTGATCTAATTGCTGACAGAAAACCACACAGTAAGTACGCAATTCAACTTTTTAATGATGCCGAAAAAAATTTAGTTAAACTTTATACATCTTCACATTCTATTGCAACCACATATTATCTTTCGAAAAAAGTAACGGATGAAAAGAAGCTTCGACAGATCATTAACACGCTACTTGATTATGTTCATTGTATAGCCGTTGATCAAAGTATTCTCAAAAGAGCATTACATTCAAATCATGCCGATTTTGAAGACGGAATACAAATAATGGCTGCTTCCACGATCGATCAGCTGGATGCTATTATTACACGTAATAGTAAGGATTTTAAAAATTCAGATATTCCAGTTTTGCTTCCTGAAGAAGCGGTTCAATTGAATTAAATCTATTTTAGCCTATGCCCATTATCCATCCCGTAAATAATATCTCCCCTTCTTTCGGAAAAGAATGTTTCCTCGCAGACAATGCCGTTATCGTCGGAGATGTGGTGATGGGCGATCAATGTTCAGTATGGTGGAGCGCAGTCATCCGAGGTGATGTCAATGCGATCCGCATCGGTCATCGGGCCAACATCCAGGATGGAGCGGTCATCCATTGCACTTTTCAAAAATCACAAACGATCATTGGCAATGATGTCTCCATCGGTCACAATGCCATTGTCCATGGTTGTACTATCCATGACGAAGTCCTGATCGGCATGGGGGCCATTATCATGGATTTAACTGTCATTGAAAAGCATGTCATAGTTGCCGCTGGAGCCGTAGTCTTGGAAAATAGTGTCCTGGAATCCGGATGGATATATGGTGGTACGCCTGCACGGAAATTAAAAGAACTTGATCCCGAGACGCGACAGTTTTTTATCACACGGACGGCAGGAAATTATATCAGGTATGCGGATTGGTTTCGTGAATCGTGAATCGCTTGCACTGGGGAGTCGAAGTTTGATTTTAGATTTTTGATTTTTGATTTTAAGAATTTGAAACGAAGTTTCAAATTCTTAAAAATGTTCGGCGTAGGCGAAGCCTACTCCGTTGTGTCATCAAATTTCCGATTTGATTGGAGTGCTTTAGGAGGCTATAACAAATTAGCACACATCCGGTTGTAATAAAAACTTACGCCGCACTGCGATATCAACTCGGATGAGTATACAATACAAAATAAAAAATCCAAAATCCAAAATCAGCTTGATGGCGCTTCAGGCGAGTATACAATCCAAAATCCAAAATCCAAAATCCAAAATCAGCTTATTCGCGCCTAAGGCTATTATACAATCCAAAATAAAAAATCCAAAATCCAAAATCAGCTGGATGGCGTTCACAAAATCACTCATCTTATATCCTCTGTACCTTATCATGTACCACCGAAGTGATTAGCATAATCCCTTCTCGACGCCTCAATCACATCCAGCGCTTCTTCCCGTCCATAGATATAAGGGATCTCCACAGGTTGCGTTTCTCCCGGGGCGAGCTTGTAGGTGAGAAAATAATGACGCAAGCGGGTGATAATGGCTGCCGGCAATTCTTTCAGGTCCTGGAATTTTCCATAGGTCCCATCCTGCTGGAGCACGGCAATAATCTTATCATCAGCTTCATGATGATCAATCATTTTTAAGCCGCCGATCGGGATTGCCTGCACGAGAATATCTCCATGCATGATCCGGTGTTCCGTGAGGACCAGGATATCAAGTGGATCCCCATCCCCGATGATATTCTGCAATCCCGTCTGGCGTGTGCAGATCGCAGCCACCTCCTCCCTGCAATATGTCTGTGGAATAAATCCATAGAGCGCAGGCACCACATTGGAATACAACTGCGGGCGGTCTACTTTTAAGATACCACTGGGCTTATCAATTTCATACTTGACGGTGTCTGATGGAGTGATCTCAATGAAGGCAGTGACAATGTCAGGTGCCTTTGATCCCGTCTGTACACCGTGCCAGGGATGAAGTTTATATGGATTGAAGTTTTGCATGAAGGATCGTCTGTGGTAAGCCAGGTGATCCAAGATAAAAGAACCCACGGATACCTCGTCGGAAATGATTTATCTATGCATGGGAATGTATTGCAAATGTATTATATCATCCGGGCCAAATCCTCATAACCGAACATATCAGGCTGTAGACTGTTATCCGGAAGTATACGTTACAGATAATCTTGTCTTACGTATATAATTGCAATGAGAGGTTATATTTAAAAATCAATTAAAACAAACAATGAAGAATTTTCTCAGCTTAAAGAATTTTGCTCTCCTGGTGGTTATGATGCTGATCAGCGGCATGATATACGCGCAGCCAAAATTTGGATTCCGGATAGGTGGTAATATCACCAATGCACAGTACAAACAAGGCGATATCACACATGACATCAAGTCTAAATTTGGTCTTGACCTTGCCGTGGTAACGGATTTCCCTCTCGGTGATGTGGTCTCTATCGGGCCTGAATTACACTGGCTTCAAAAAGGTTACAAAATTGAAAACTTCAATGGTCCTTTATTCGATGATGCAGTTTCTACCCTTAATTACCTGGAACTGCCCATTTTGGTAAAGTTCAACTTTGGTGAAGAAGCCAAGTTTTTTGTCATGGCCGGACCCAGCATTGGTTATTTATTGGGTGAAAAGACTGAAGATGAAAATGGTGATAAAATTGAGATCGATCTGGATGACTATAATCGTCTGGATCTTGGTGCTCACCTGGGAGCCGGATTTGGTATAGGTCCGTTGGTGATAGATCTTCGCTACCTCTTAGGAGTTTCAAATTTTGCGAAGGATGTGGACAATACAGAGATTCATAATAATGGTTTTGGAGCGGGTGTCAGCCTGTTGTTCTAGGCCTTCTTTTTAAATCCATGATGCGTGCTGCAGTAAGGTAAGCCATAGGAAATCTTTACCTTTGCCCGCCTTATGAGCTCAGTAAAGGATCAGTTGGACCTCAACAAGTTACCCCACCATGTGGCGGTGATCATGGATGGCAACGGTCGCTGGGCTAAAGAACACGGTAAACCCCGGATCTGGGGCCATCGAAATGGCGTCAAAACTGTCCGGGAAGTGACCGAAGCGGCAGCAGAGATAGGCATCCGATGGCTTACCCTATATGCATTTTCCACTGAAAACTGGAACCGTCCAAGACTGGAAGTAGGCGCCCTGATGGACCTGCTGGTCAATACGATCAGAGAGGAGCTCACTACGATGAATAAAAATAACATCCGTCTCCAGGCGATTGGTGACCTGGACAAGCTCCCACCAAAAACCAAAAAGGCATTGCTCGAGGGTATCGAAAATACCCGCGACAATACCCGTATGACCCTGACGCTGGCACTGAATTACTCTTCCAGATGGGAGATTACGGAGGCTATGCGGACAGCGGTTTTAAAAGCCTCAAAGGGCGAATTAACTCCGGATCAGGTTGATGAAACCACAGTTAGCTCTTTTCTCGCTAACCCGGATATGCCCGATCCTGAACTGATGATCCGTACGAGCGGAGAAAACAGAATCAGCAATTTCCTGCTTTGGCAGCTTGCTTACACAGAACTTTATTTTACAGATATATACTGGCCTGATTTTGAGAAAGAAGATTTTTATGTTGCCATAAAGGACTTTCAGCAGCGTGAACGTCGTTTCGGCAAAACAAGCGATCAGCTTACGCACTCATAGATCCCGGACAACAGAAGGCCATTGGTATACGTTTTTGACGCAGATAATTTAATCACCCGCATGAAGAGTTTCATTTACCTGAAAACATTACTTGTTTTTTCTTTTTTCCTAACTGCTTCTGCGGAATTGAAAGCCCAAAACCCCCTGGTCCAGTTTGGCGAGGTGGAAGAGCTTGAAATTGGTGGACTTGAAGTGAAGGGCGTTTTTTTTAGCGATCCCACTGCCATCAAATCTGTTGCAGGTTTGAAAGTTGGACAGACCATCAAAGTTCCCGGTACGGATATCACAAAAGCGATGCGCAATTTGTGGAAGCTACGTCTCTTTGATGATGTCCAGATCACCCAGGATAAACGAATCGGAAATATTGTATTCCTCACCATTCATCTCATGGAACGGCCTCGTCTGGCAGGTTGGTCCTACCGCGGGGTGAAGCAAGGAGTGCACAACGATCTCAATGACATTGTCAAACCCTTCCTGATCAAAGGCCAGGTGGCTACAGTAGCCATGCAGGTAAATGCAAAAAATGCGATCGAAAAATATTTTATTGAAAAGGGATATCTCGATACCGAAGTAACAGTTGCCGAAGAAGCAACCACTGAACGTACCAATGCTGTGAATCTGATCCTGACGATCGATACTAAGGACAAGATTAAAATTGCTGAGATCGATTTTGTGGGCAACAATGAAGTAAAGGATAGCAAGCTCCGGAAACTGATGAAGGAGACGAAATCAAAATCCACCCTGCTGAAAAAATCCAAATACGTCGAGACCGAATTTGAAACCGATAAAATTGCGGTCATCGATCATTACCAGACACTAGGTTACAGAGATGCTAACATCGTGTCAGATAGTGTATGGCGCAACGCAGATGGTGAATTGCAAATGCAGATCCGGATTGACGAAGGTGACAGGTATTATTTCGGTGACATCTCCTGGAAGGGAAATACAATCCACGACAGCGAGACACTAAATAAAATACTTGGCATACGACGTGGCGAAGTGTATAATGAAGAATTACTCAATTCACGTCTTCGATTCAGTATCGATGGTCGTGATGTGAGTTCGCTGTACATGGATGACGGGTATTTATTTTTTAATGTGGAGCCAACTGAAATATCAGTCGTCGATGACACCATCGATATTGAGATGCGGATCTTTGAAGGTCCTCAGGCCACCATCGATGAAGTCGTCATCAAAGGAAATACAAGAACACACGAACATGTAATCAGGCGTGAGCTTCGTACACAACCCGGCCAAAAGTTCAGTCGTTCCGATATTATCCGTTCACAGCGCCAAATCATTGCATTAGGCTATTTCAATCCTGAAAATCTCGGTATCCAGACACCTGTTGATCAAAACAATGGTACAGTGGATATCATATACGAAGTTGAAGAGCGCCCTTCAGATCAGCTAGAGTTAAGTGCAGGATGGGGTGGTTTTGGAAGGAGTAAAGTCATCGGTACACTCGGTGTAACCTTCAATAACTTTTCACTTCGAAATATTTTTAACCGCGATGCATGGAGTCCATTGCCCCAGGGTGATGGTCAGCGGTTTTCAGTTCGTGCACAGACGAATGGCGATTTTTTCCAGTCCTATAATTTTTCATTTACTGAACCCTGGTTAGGTGGTAAGAGACCCAATTCCTTTACGGTGGGAGGTGTACTTACGAAGATCAACCAGGAATTTTTTATGCAGGGTAAACTTGCCATCGGTCGCGCCTATGTAGGGCTTGGCTCACGGCTGAAGTGGCCGGATGATAATTTTGTATCCAATACCACACTCAGTCTCGAATATCTCAACCTGGATGATTATGCGACTGGTGATTTCCGCGCCAAGGATAATAGTATCATCTCTGATGGTTTTTTCAATAATTTCTCCATATCCCAAACTATTGCAAGATCCACAATCAATGAACCTACATTTCCCAGGTCAGGATCTTCGGTTAGCCTCACCTTACAGGCAACATTACCATACTCACTGTTAGGACGCGAAGTGAATGTGGAAGATCCGCAACAGTTATACAAATATGTAGAATACCATAAATGGCGTCTCGATGCAGAATGGTACACACCCATCGTAGGAAAACTGACATTAAAGACAGCAGCTAAAATGGGATTCCTGGGCTCTTACAATAAAGACATTGGCGCACCGCCATTCGAACGTTTTGAAGTCGGTGGTGACGGTTTAAGTAATCAGCAATTTGGTCTCACAGGAAAAGACATCCTCGCCATGCGTGGATATGAAGTTGAAGATATCGCTGCTAATCAATTGGGCGGTGCCACCATCTTCAACAAGTTTACTGCTGAGATTCGTTATCCACTTTCATTAAATCCAACCTCTACCATCTTTGGGCTTCTGTTCCTTGAAGGAGGTAATGCATGGAAAAGTTTTGATGATTACAACCCCTTTGACATCAAACGCAGTGCTGGCGTAGGTGTTCGTGCATTCTTACCAATGTTCGGGTTATTGGGATTTGATTTTGGATATGGTTTTGACAACCAGGCGAAGATCAATTCCGGTGCGAAGTGGACTGAATTTGGCAACTTCAATATCATCCTTGGATTTGAACCCGATTGATGAAGCAATATTCTTTTCAAATTTCTTTTCTTCTTTTTTTTACTGCCGTCTTTTGGTCCTGTTCATCAGTTCCAAGAGGTGTGTGTGACGTGAATTGCCTTCCATCGCCCGATTATTCTTCTTCCGTCTGTTGGGCTGCCCTACCTACCACTTTTGATAGCGCTGATATAGTACCTGTCGCTGTTTGGCAGGATGCACAGGCAACTTCCGAAGCGGATGTATTTTTTATTCATCCTACTACCTATATCGGAAAGCGTGGCCAAAAACAATGGAATGGTGATGTGTATGATGCTGAGATCAACAAACGCACAGATCAATATCCCATCAGATATCAGGCGAGCATTTTTAATGGTGCAGGAAGAGTATATGCACCGCGGTACAGGCAGGCCCATTTACATGCATTTTATACAGAGGATAAAAAAAATGGAAAGCTTGCGATCGATCTGGCGTATACAGATGTCAGGAATGCGTTTCAATATTATCTGGATCATTATCGGCAGGGAAGGCCATTTATAATCGCTGCACACAGCCAGGGAAGCATTCATGCACTCAGATTGCTTAAGGACTTTGTGGATGGAAAACCATTGCAGGAAAAAATGATTGTTGCTTATATGCCAGGATATCCGATCGCGGCTAATCAGTATCAAAATATTAAGCCCTGTACTCAGCCGGAAGAATCCGGATGTTTTTGCAGCTGGCGTACGATCCGTGAAGGGGCCATGATTAAAAAAATGCATTTTCCGGATCACCAGGTAGTTGTGACGAATCCAGTCACCTGGAATGCCGATGCCGGTCACTCTGAAGCTTCCATTCACATGGGGGCCATCCTTCGTGACCTGCATACCCTCCTGCCTTCTTTAATAAATACAGAGGTTCATCAGGATGTTCTTTGGGTCAACAAACCACGGTTTCCATGGAGTTTTCTGATGACTACAAAAAATTATCATATTGCAGATTATAATTTCTTCTATGCGGATGTGCGCCAGAATGCAGCTGACCGTGTGCGTGCATATTTGAGCCGTCATTAGATACCATGATAGATATCCAAAGTCAACGACAACGCTGGAAAATATATCTCGCAGGAGCAGGTATCATCCTGCTCTTAATATCCCTTTTCTACACCGGGTATCTTGCAAAACGCCTGAAAGAAGGAGAACGAAACAAAGCAATCCTTCTATTTGATGCTTACCAGACCATGGAGGATGCGGACATTGAAGAAGATCTGTCGTTGCAATTAAGCATTCTGGAATCCAACAAAGACATTCCGATCCTCGTAGCTAATGAGGCAGGGATCGTATTGTACGCGAAAAATTTTGGTACAGATGTCGATACCAATTTAGTGGTCCTTCAGGAAAAATTACTTCGGATCAAAAAGAAAGGACCCGAACCGATCATTCTTTCATCTGAGTCATCACCCCAATATTTATATTATCAGAATTCTAGGCTGCATGACCTGTTGACGTATTTTCCATTTGTACAATTACTCTTATTGGGTGCCTTTATCATTGTTGGATATCTCAGTATCAACAATGCCAGGCGCGCCGAGCAAAATCGTGTATGGGTAGGGATGGCAAAGGAAACAGCGCATCAACTGGGTACTCCGATCAGTGCGATCATTGGTTGGATCGAACACATGCGGGACAATTATATACAGACACCGGATGAGCTGGATGTATTAAAGGAAATGGAAAACGATGTAGCGCGTCTGGACCTGATAGCGGACCGCTTTAGTAAAATTGGTTCTGCTCCTGCTCTCACACAGGTCAATATCTATGATCAGATGCGGGAGATCACCTCTTACATCCGTCGGCGGGCATCGCGCAATATTGTGTTTAACGAACCCCACATGGACAGCCCGCCCAGGATGGTTAATATTAATCCCCCTCTTTTTAATTGGGTCATTGAAAACCTGATGCGAAATGCACTGGATGCCATTGAAGAAGGAACCGGCAAGATCTCATGGACCATTCAGGAGAAACCTGAGCACATCGAAATTGATGTGTCAGATACAGGCAAAGGAATCCATCCTTCCAAACTCAAAGAAGTATTTGAACCCGGCTACACCACGAAAACACGTGGATGGGGTCTCGGTCTCAGCCTGGCAAAACGGATCATTGAGAATTATCATAAAGGTCGGATCTATGTTAAGCAATCCAAACTGGGTGAAGGAACGACGTTTGCGGTATTGCTTCCAAAAAAATAAGTCTTGGTGTGACACCCCTTTAGGGCTAGCCCTTTTAACCACCCAATGCATTTTAATCCAAAATCCAAAATCCAAAATCCAAAATTCCCTTGTTCCCTTGCTCTCCCGCAGTATTTCTAATAGGAAATAGCGGATCTCCGCTGAGCTACGACCTGTTTTGCTCTCTGCACTATGCTCTTTACCTTTACGCCGGCAATAAAATACTGGTATGAATCCCCAACTTAAGATTTTCCTTGAGCACCTTGGCCTTGATCAGGACAAGATCCATTACATGATGACGCCCGCAGAGCTCATCGAAGAGTCAGTCAAAAACAACAATAGCCTTTTGGCAGACACTGGCGCATTATGTATTGATACCGGAAAGTTTACCGGCAGGTCGCCGAAGGATAGGTTCATCGTGCGGGATGACATGACTCATGACACCGTGGATTGGGGCGTGGTAAATAAGCCGTTCGAAAATGAACAGTACGCGGTTTTAAAAACAGACATCCTCGATTATATCCGTCAGCGGGATGTATATATCCATGATGGATATGTTTGTTCTGACGACAATTATCGGATGAATGTACGGGTGCTCGCGGAGTATCCCTGGAGTGCACTGTTCGCCAATAATATGTTTCTTCGCCTCAATGGTGTGGAGATCGATGGGTATGCACCCGAATGGACTGTCGTATGTGCGCCGGGATTTAAAGCCGATCCTGCAAAACATGGAACGCGCCAGGCCAATTTTGCAGTCATCAATTTTACTGACCGCGCCATCCTGATAGGTGGTACAGGCTATACAGGTGAGATCAAAAAGGGGATCTTTAGCGTCCTCAATTACTTGTTACCCCATGAAGAAAGTACACTCTCCATGCATTGCTCTGCCAACGTAGGTAAGCAAGGTGATACTGCCATCTTCTTTGGATTGTCTGGTACAGGGAAGACCACACTGAGTGCTGATCCAAATCGTTTCCTCATTGGGGATGATGAGCATGGCTGGTCTCATGAAGGGGTATTCAACTTTGAAGGGGGTTGTTATGCAAAATGTGTGGACCTCACAGAAGAGAAAGAACCGGATATTTTCAGAGCCATTAAACATGGAGCCTTACTCGAAAACATTCGTTTTTATTCGGAGACCCGCACGGTCAATTATTCAGATATTTCTGTAACTGAAAACACACGTGTTTCTTACCCTTTATATCACATCAATAATGTGGCCCCGGGTTCTATTGCAGGCCATCCCCGCAACATTTTCTTCCTGACGGCAGATGCTTTTGGCGTACTGCCGCCCATTAGTAAGCTGACGCCTTCCCAGGCGATGTATCATTTTATATCGGGGTATACGGCCAAGGTAGCAGGTACTGAAGCTGGAGTTACAGAGCCGCAGGCGACATTTTCTGCCTGTTTTGGTGCGCCCTTTTTACCCTTACACCCAACCCAATATGCCACCATGCTGGGTGACATGATGCAGCGTCATAAAGTCAACATTTGGCTGGTCAATACCGGTTGGTCAGGCGGCCCGTATGGTGTCGGTTCACGCATCAAACTATCCAACACCCGTGCGATGATCGGTGCAGCCCTGGAGGGTAACCTGAATCATGTCCGCTATAAGACGCATGAGATATTTAATCTCGCCATACCCATGTCGTGTCCGGGACTTTCTGATCAGAATATTCTCAATCCGGTACAGACCTGGTCCAATGCAGAGGCTTATCGCGAGAAGGCAATCACCCTGGCACAATCATTTCATCGCAATTTTTACAAATATGCAGCCCAGGCTTCGGACGATATCCTTGCAGGAGGTCCTCAGAAGTTTGGAGAGATTGATATGACTGTGGAAGTTGGGGATGATATTCCCGGGTAGTGAGAGAGTGACAGATTGACCACTTCTGCTTTTGACTGGACTTTTCTGATAAAAATCCAGATTATTTTCCAAAACTCACCAAAACAGGTGAATTCGTCATGCTGCGCAGGGGTTACTTTTGGCTTTCTGATATTATTATGATCAAAAGATGCATAACACCCTCTTCCGTTTACTAATGAAAACGGCAGAAGCTTTCTCGTTCCAATAATATTATTTCAGTGATTTAATTTTTACAAGGTTATCATTTTTGTCATGACTATTTTGTGAAGCTGGCAGGAAAACGTTCCTACCAGCTTTTTTTATTATCCCCACTTCACCTTACGGATGAGGTACATGATAAGCGCGATGATGGGAACAAAGAAATACTTCCTGCCAGCAGTGCAAAATCCTCAAGTTGCAGGATGACATATATAAATCCAAACTGAAGTAACATCAATCCCGCAACCGACCACGTATGCTAGTTTCTCGACAATAGATTTTCAAGGACTGCCGATAACTTTTCATACATCCCATCCCTATAGCCGCGCTCTTTATGAATAATTTTTTTATTCTTATCAAGGATGAGCATCGAGGGATATCCTTCAATATTGATTTTCTGCATTGCATCATCATCGATCAGGATCGTAGGGTATTTCATCGGATGAGCTTTCAGGAAAGCAGCGATCTCTGATTTTTGATCTGGCGCAATATCAAATTCGTTGACCCCATAAAATGTAACGCCACGTCTTTTAAATTTTTCGTACAGTTGATTGACAACAGGTATGGTCTTATGGCAAGCTGTACATCCAGAATGCCAG
>JBBREG010000031.1:0-21319 GCA_038203125.1 Chitinophagales bacterium | reverse complement strand
GTTCTACTTAAAGCCAAATTCCAAAAACCATCAGAGATGCTTCTTCTAAGGGATGCCCCCATGGTATAATTCCATTGCTGTATGGTTGCAGTTGAATTTAAGGAATATAGTTTGTCTGGTGTCATCTCTTTTGTAGGAACAAAACTAAAATCATCAATAGCACCAATGCCAATAAAATTGAGGGTAGTTTTATCATTGATTTTATGCGTTATTTTTGTTTGAAAATCCCAGTAATTTGGAATATATGGTGCATCCACTGCCGAACGCAGCAGCTCAAAATAGGATTTTCGGGCAGATGCTAAAAAAGTTGTTTTTTTATTTTTAGACATGGGACCTTCTAATGTAATGGCCGTTTCGATAAAACTTGCACGGATATTACCCTGAAATTGGTTTGCATTACCCACTTTTTGTTTAAACTGAAATACACTGCTCAGGGCATTGTCATATCGTGCGTCAAAGGCCGAAGTGGTTAGTTTTACATCTTCAATAAAAAATGTATTTAAAATTCCCTGAGGTCCGCCACTACCGCCTTGTGTTTGAAAATGATTAATCACAGGTATTTCAATGCCATCTAAATAAAATACATTTTCGTTGGAAGCACCTCCACGAATGATGATATCATTACGAAATGTACCTCCTCCTTGCCCACCTCCTACACCGGGCAATGTTTGAATGACTTTGCTAATGTCAAAACTACCACCGGGGTTACTTTTTATTTCTTCGGCAGTCAATCTTTGAACACTAAGAGGTGTTTCTAGTGAGGCCGCAACTACACTTCGTTTATTGACCGTAACAACTACTTCTCCCAACGCTGTTGCATCCTCTTCCAGCTCAATATTGAAAACATTTTCATTACCGCTGTTAACAACAATGTTATAAAGAGTAAATGTTTTAAAGCCTATATAGCTAATTACAAGATTGTATGTTTTAACCGGGATATCCAAAATTCTAAATCTCCCAATTGAATCAGAAGCAGTGCCTAAGTAAGTGCCCTCCAGGGAAATATTTGCTCCGGGAAGTGATTGCTGGGTATTTTTTTCAAGGATAGTGCCACTGATACTGCCAGTTTTTTGAGAATAAACAGAACCTGCCATTAAGCAGAAGGCTACAGAAACCATGAAAGCTTTGAAAAAATGGCCGTTCTTCTCCAATTTAATTTTATACAATTGTATCTTCAATCGCTTTACAACTTCACCATAGGCAAATCCACCAATCTTCCCCATTTCAAAATCCTATCACAAGGGGATAATCAAAATGATTGCCTAGCTTAGTTACCCGATTGGTATTGTCTGATTGGGATTCCATAAGATTCTTTACCACATCCCTTGCAATCTCAAGGGTTTCTGTGATAGTTCGTCCTTGGGCAACAAGGTCTTGTATATCATCTGAGGCAGCCAGATATAATCCTCCAGGGAGTTTTTCTATGTGGATTTGAATAGTTCCTTCCATAATTTCGTCTTCGAACTTGCAAATTAAGGTTTTTGGAGATAGATTCAACTTTGGCTAATGACCGATAACGTTGAGGCTAGTCGCTGTCAGGCCACGTAATTACGAATCTGACTCATTGTAGCGTACTTCAAATTTACGATTATTCATTTTCAAGTTGAAATCCCTCCTGGTGAGTAACTGATGATATGTCCAATGCGATTGTCCGAAGACTTCGAAGTTCAGGCGACTTTGTTTGACTTGATTTTTTCTTGCTGTTCTAAAATGTTAGTCCATTTTTGTTTAATCCGTTTAAATTCATTGAGATCAAAGTATGGATCTGTCCGTTGACAGTACATTGCGTCACGAATCTCTCTAACCAATTGGACCGAGTCAAATAATTTGTTCTGTTTAGTTTTCATCTGTCAAATCTCTTGGGTTCCTGATTTCTAATACTTTAAAACCAAGTTTTAAATTTACGGAATTATAGAGTCTTATCTTGTTATAGGTTACAGTATGTTTGAAGTTCCAACTTACTAACAGGTCAACTTGATGGACGGTTGTAATTGCTATATGTTGAGCATCAGATAGTGATTTACTGTTTACTATTTTCTCTTTCAGATATTGCTCGGATAAGTTCTTTGCCTCATTCGAAAGTTTTACTATTTCTAAATGGTTGGTTGGTATTTCTTAAGCTATTTAATGTCAGGCAATCTGGTTATATCTTCGATATGTATAAGGGTTAATTTCCATTCACCAGTGTTTTGTTTTGTCCATACCAAACTATAATTTCCTTTTTCTTTAAGAAGGGGACCTCCTGGTGGAGTTAGGTCAAGAGTATAAGTTCCTCCGTCATATGCTAAAAGCTGGTCATTGTTTTTACTAACGGATGATGTTTTAATATTACTTAGAACTTTAACGCCACCACTGATCCAATTGTCGGCTATTGCTTTATGTCCATTATGAATTAAAGAATCGTTCATGACAATTGCGTTGTCTGCTAGGGTATTCATGATTGCTGCGGAATCCTTATTATTCCAGCCTGAAAGGAAAATCGCTGTCAAAGAGTCCACATTTACCGATGGTGTCCCCGAATTATTTTCTGCTGTCTGGCTACAACTAATGATAGATAATGACAGGAAAATAAAGGTCAACTGTTTCATTTTGTTAGATTTAGTTATAAGTATTGTAAGGTTCTTAAGTATTATTTTGCTTTTGAAACCACTCATTTTAATCTCTTCTCTCTTCGATTTTCTCTTTTCGTTTTTAGCTTTTTACTTTTCGGTGGTACTTTTAAAATCCGGGTCCATTTCAGGTGTTCTCAGCCCCGCCACTTCATCAGCCATCAGGATAAATACATTCCAGCATAGACCTCTTGTAGAAGACCACCAACTATCGGTTGTGGTCCATTTGGTGGGTATGAATTCCTTACTAAATGGCCATTTTGGATTAAGAAATATTTCTGCCCAAATCCTATTTTCCATCAGCTTGTTTGCTTTCGACCAGCCATGCTTTAATCCAACAACATATGCACAATACTCTGCTCTAAACCAACTGCCACCATTGTAATAGTATCCATCACTTTTCCCGTTGCTGTAATTTTCTTCTCCGAATTTTTCAAATGGTTGATAATCTCCACTGAGATATGCATATCCCGGAGGATCTTTGATCAGCCTGACACATATTGGTGCCGTCGTTCCAAATTCCGGGTGTGGAGCATTAGGCACCTGATTGAGGATGGGTATTTGATCCAAATGATGTCGAACCATTTCATCAGTTAGCATTGGCCGGTGAAATAACCATAAAGAAAAGAATTCAGGTTCCAGATCAGTCAATGTAATAATGTCAGGAAAATTCCGGTCAAAGAGTAAATGTTTTCGCCCCACATCGTAAAAGTTCCGGTATTCTTTTTCAGCTTTTTGAATATAGGAATTGGAAATATTAAAACCTAATTCTTTGATGGTGCGCAGCGCGATTGCAAGCATCCCCTGGTTGACACCGAGACGATCTGTTGGAGGATTGAAATCAACGATGTCTACCTGACTCAACGAAAAGTGAGATGTGCATTTACCATCTCTGTCAGGATCTAATTCACGCAACACATAGTCCACTGCTTTCCTGATTTTTTCCTGAGGAAGTGTTACGCCGAAGCGACGCTTGTTCATCATCGCCCAAATGAGCCATTCGATCGTTGCTTCATTGTCCTTTGCTTCAATAGATCCCATTCGTGGGGTGATGATCGTACCGATCCCACCGGTTGGCGTTTGTGTCTTTCCCCATTGGTCCCACAGATTTAGATTTAATTCTTTGTTGTAGGTAGCTATGGTTGAAAAAAAACAATCCCGATTGTACATGTCCGGAGCATAATTCATGTTGGGCACATTTAACGGACTGAAGTCATTTACATCCGTAATCCAGGTGAGCATATTAAAATTAGCATACAACATTTTTTCAATCAGGGAACCTTCGAAACCCTTCGCTTCCCCCAATCGTGATTGAGCGGAGATCATAAATTGCTGATGGGATGTCCATGGCTCAGCAAAAATGAACGTAGTCTTCTCCACTTTTTCTCCTATAGGAAGAATGTTGTACGGTTCTTTCTTTGGTTGATGTTCGGTTATTTGCAAATCTTTGATCTGAAGCGTACATTCTTTACCGGATTGTGAGCCGATAAACATCGATACAGAATCATGTTCGATATATGGAACCAGAATGCTGCCTTTAAAAAGTGTCCATTCATCATTCATTACAGGAAACTGATCGATATATTTTATACCATGTTCCAGCTCAATTGTTTTTTGTCCATGCTTCATCCTGAATAGCTTTAGGGCTACCGGTGTATTTCCTTTGCATAAAAAAGAAATCGTATAGACGTTCTGATCGGTAAATGGAGCAATAAATTCAATACCTGCCTTTTTATCGCCATGACCGGCGATGGTGATAAGATTATTTTCTTTTTGCACTTCAACATTTCCAACTGGGTGATATTGGTCCGGCAGTAGCATCAATGTTTGTACCCCTTCATCAATATTGTATAATTCCCCAAATGTTTCTTTGATGTAGTCATTATTCTTTGCTCTTTCCTGCAATGTGGCAACCGTTAATAACTCAGGATCTGGTAAAAGGCGCATCCCTACGAATCCACCGCCACGGCCACTAAACCTTCGACGAGTATTCCGGGTGTACTGATTTTTATAACCGGCATCGATCAGAAAACCAACGACTGTATTGCCGGGTGTGATGAAGGCGGCCGCAGGAAACATTTCATGCACGAAACCACCGGGGAAATTATCATATTCAAAAGTGACATATCGCTGAGGTGTTTCTGCAGGCCTTGCCGTTTGCTCAAGAATATATAGCATGGCTGGCATGCAGGGTTGAAACAATTCGATTGTTTTCTTAATAATATGTTCATTCAACACATGGTAAGTGACGCTGATAGTCAGGTTTGCATCAAATTCATTGATATAGGATACCCTTTGCAAAGTGATACTATCCGCATTGCCTGACCATGTCTGACCTGTCCAATGTGGAAGGCTTGCCGTAGTGCTCAGGTCTGTATTATACAATTGAAGAGAGAATTCTTCTGTTTGAGTCACCAGCCGTGTTAAACCATCATAAATTTCGACGTGAAATCCAGATGTAAGGCCACCTGCTACTTTGAGATTAAGTTGCTGACTATGGAGTAGGGTGATTGAAAATAATAGAGAAATGAAAAATAAAAAAACAGTAAAGCCTGCTCTGGAATGGAACATACAAGATCATTTGTAAGATGAAAGTAAGGCTTAATTAACCGATAGACAAGAGTACGAAATTTTTCAAATCAATTTTCTACTCATGTTTTTTGAGACTGCCACGCCCGGCTATAATTGTCGTAAGTTCTTTAATTTCTTTCATCTCTATGTGAAGTTAAGACTTTCCAATGATACATCGCTTCTAACGGAAAGATATTGCCGAAGGTTAGGAATTTGACGTTCATTAGCCGCACCCGCTATCTGGCTTTTTGATAACGATAAATAGTAAGTACTAAAGTTTGGTTTGAATGGAAGAAAGAAATAGAAATACCAAAAAAAGTATTATTGAGATTATGATTGTCATTTCATTTTAAGCTGGATTTACGTTAATCTTTCTTCCAATGAGTCTTTCCATATTTTAAAGCCTTTTCTCTCATCTGAGTAGTCATGAACTACGCGGCTGAAATTGTCCGGTTGTTTCTCGAGAAATGCTTGTCTGCCGTTGTTTCTTATGAGATTCAGGTTTTGGTCAACCTGCTTTAATTTAGTCGGTAGTGCGCGTTTATCATTGTCGAAATGCCAAACGTACGTAGCTTCTTCGGTGTCCAGTGTTTCCATCACGATATGAAAATGGTCTTTGCCGGTCAGGAGGAACACAAATGAAAATGGACTCAGAATAAACCGTATTTTTAGAATTGTCCTTGCGTGTTGGTCAGCCAGGTACTGTAAATGTCTTCGATGTTTGTAATTTTTGTTCTTTATCATGTCACTTAGTAATTCTTCTCCAGAATCGTATAGTTGCTGTCCTTTGTCCTTGCCTGATTGCAGCTGGTCTACGTCAAGCAAACCTTTTTGTGATTCGTCATTCGGTTTTCCCAGGAAATTCTTCGTGATGAACCTGAATTTAACCCCTTCAATGATTTCACGGTTTATCTTTTCTATATCCCCACACCTTGCCAATTGAGAGATCACATTTCCATTTTCAAATTCAGCCAGAATTTCTACCTCAACATTTTTCATTTTGAGTGTCTTTGAAAAATATGCCTTCAATACCTCCAACTCTGGTCTTATTTCGAGGTTTTCAATATCAAATTCGATTTCCCTATTCAATTCAGCGATATGATATTTGAATGCGATGCTTCCATATCGGAATTCAAGCTGCTCGAAAGGAATTTTTATTTTCCGATCTATGCTTAAAATATCCTTGGCAACAACTACTTCTTCAACCGGCTCATCAAATAAAGTAGCTTGTTTATCAATCTTCCTGTAATAAGTGTTCCTTTTCAGAAACATTTTATTCAGGTAGTCAATCTTAATATCCCGGTAATCATAAATAACGGGTGTCAATTCCGAGCGTTGCACTCTTCCGATATATTGAATCAACTTACCTTCAAAGGAGAAGGGATATACCAGGAAAAGACAATTGGCATTTTGCAAATCACTTCCTTCTCCGAAGAATTGTCCTGTAGTTATTAAAACTTGATAATTCCCTTCTGATAGCAATTTCCATTTGGAATTCCGGTCGCTTTCTGAATCTTCCCCGCTTAATGTAATGGTTTCATATGATTGTTTCAGGTATTGGTAAAGGGAATCAATTTGTTCTTTTCTTTCAGTGATGATAACAGCCTTCTTTCCTGCTTTCAATTCTGAGTGTACATCTTTAAGAATGAGTTTATTCCGAGCCGAATCGTGAACTAAAACTTTAGAAAGTGTTTCAAACTTATCGGTCTTTGGACTAAATGGTACGTCAAGTTCGGTAATTCTGACAATAATCCTGGTATTTTTTGTTTCTCTTATTTCATCCGGTTTAATTTCGCTGATCACTTCTCCAAGATGAATGAACATGAGTTTCCCGTCATTGTATTTTCTGAATGGAGTAGCTGTCAAGCCATAGGAATAAAAGGTTTTGAGCTTGGTAATCGTAGCTCTGAAAGTCTCAGCAGGTATATGATGGCACTCATCAATGATAACAAGTCCAAAAGCGTTTATGAGTTCTTCTGCGCCTGATTTTTCCAGTTCTTTGGATAAACTTTGAATCATCGCTACGGTTACCTTCTTTCCCACTGTTGTTTTTCCCTGACCTATTTTCCCGATCTCGTTTATAGGAATACCCAAAAAGGTCTGAATTCTTTCAATCCATTGATCTGCAATTTGCTTTCGGTGTGTAATAATTAATGCAGGTTGCTTTTTCTCAACAATGATTTTTATTCCAACAACCGTTTTCCCTGATCCGGGTGGAGCTACAATAATCCCGAAGTCTTTTTTGGAAGTCGCTTCTACTGCTGCCTGCTGGTGTTCTCTCAGTTTCGCATTGAATGAAAAGGCTATTTCCTTTTGATTTTTTCTTTCATCCTTGAAATCGTATTCTATTTTATTGTCTCTGCAAAAGCGGATCAATTTTCCTGTAAAGCCTTTCGGAACAATTACTTCATTTTCTGTTTCGTCAATGAGTTTAAAGTACCGATCTGTCTGTATTAGCAGTCATCAAATTTTGGAATGTCAGTGATGTGGTTTGCAATGCTTATTCACTTTCCATGATGGCTTTTACCTGTTACTGCAATAATTTCTTATCAGGCAGGTAAAGCTGGTATTTTGAAACGAATATGGTGACTATATGTTCCTTTTCTGATAGTTTAAGAACTCCTTTTGTCTCGACTCAAAGCCAGTCTTTCTAATAGGGATGAGTCTATTTGTCTTTCCAGTTTTCTATAACTCCAATTTTCAAGGGTGGCTTGTTTCTCATCAAATTTTCTTGATGATTCATCCGAAACACCAAGCAAAGCAATATGGGACCAACTTAATTTGGCAGGCACTGCCTGCCATTTTGGATAAACCTGGTAAAACCTGCGCATGTCCAACACATTCCGCCTGCCAAATCCTTTACCATACCGAAACTTTAAATCCTTTGCAAGCTTTGCCAATAGCTCACTTCCATACTCTACAAGTTCACGGCCATGCTGTTCAAACTCAACAATGTGCCTGCCAATTTCCCGGTTGGCTTTAGCTAATTCAGTGTTTACCGCCTTAAATGTATTCTGCTGTGCCGTTACAATGGTTTGACCGATGTTGTTTAGAAGGTCGTCGTATTCATTTTTATCAGGGGTCATTATTTTATTTCATTTAAAAAGACATTTTCACATATTGACATCTTGAATACACCCTGCTATTTTTAGATCACTATAACCATGCAGAGTATCAACTTGGATATGACAGTTAAGATCATTCAATACAATACATCCTCTCATCTCCCTACCAATAATACCTAAACACCTGACTCACAGCAATCGTAATAAAAATAAGACCCACAATCTTACTCGCATACTTACTCATCTTCTCACTCTTTCTCTTAATGACCTGTCCAAGCTTAGCATAAATGAAAAATGTTATGAAAGATCCAAGCACGGATCCTGCAGCAAAGGCTGCGATAAATTCAGGCTTGAGGCTGATGTAATTGGAAGATGCGAGATAACCACCAATTACGACGAAGTAAGGGATGGCCATCAGATTAATGGAACTCAACGCAATGCCCTTGGCCGCACCCAACAGGTTAGCTACTTTATTGGTAGGCTTACTGACGGTGTGATTTTTTTTGAAGAGATAATAGATACCTACCAGGAGAAACAACGGGATGCAGATCAGGATGATCGTACGCTCCATCGAAGGGTTATGTGTGAGGATATCGTAAAACGAAAGGGCGATGTACGCCTGGAAAAATTCAATCACTGAGGCACCAATCGCCATGGATATCGCCACCCTGAACCCCTTTTGAATAGCCGCTTCCGCGATCGATACATTGATCGTCCCGAATGGAAGTGTACCGAAAAAGCCGCAAAGCCAGCCCCAGGCAAAATGGAGGAGAAATCCCAATGGTTATATTTCGTTAGTGCTTTTGTATCGAAAATATAGGAACAATGCGGGGATAATTTGCTTAATGCCAACAGATTTGATTCCCGCCCGCCTGTTTTGCCTCGCAATCCGACCCATGATCCCCCAATGAAACGCAATATCCCTGTATGCCCTGACCAGTGAATACGATGGATCATAAATATGCGCCGGATCACTGCTCGTCCCGTTAAATTCGAGAATATAGATGCCTTTCCCGGCTCGCAGTGACGCCCAGGAGTCAATTTTCATGTCAAACCGTCCATAGTATAAACCCGGCATAGACTGTAATATCCCTGTCATCACCGCTCGAATGGCATCGTCGATCTGCGCATTCGCATTGATGAATTTGGTGCCACGACAATGGTTGCCGATGGGCTCGAGGAGAAGATATTCGCCGGCATCCAGGATCTCATCAAAACGATGGCCATACGTTCTGGTCAATTTTTCATGTTGGAGTACCGCCCTGTCCTGCGCCAAAATTAATGCTTCCATCGTCGACGTACCATCTCCAACGATGTGTAAAAATTCTTTCTGGCAAATCGAACTCACATCTGCTCTGGTACCATCGGGGTATCTGTACACCATAATACTCACTTCAGTGGAGGCGGTAATAAAAGGCTGAAGGATTAAATCAATTTGATGCCTGCGAATGTGTTGTTTTAATTCTTCGAGCGAACTAATTTTTGCAATCAGCCAGCCCCGTTCGCCCACTTCAGGTTTGGCGATGATGGGAAATGTTAACCCACTTTGTTCAAACAATTTTTCTACATCGTGTTCTGATACCGGACCTTTCCATAAGATTGTTTTTGCTTTATACGCATCGGGAATAGTTTGCAGAATATCCGATTTTGATTCTCCAAAAAATCCACCTGTTGGAATGCCGGGATTGGTTAATGTAAAAAAGAACAGATCACGACATCGGATAGCATTCCATACCCAGATGAAGAGTACAGGAATATTAAATACATACATAGGCCAATATTCCCAATGCCATAACCGGATCTGAAATCGTCGCCACCAGAGAGCCGTATGTGATATCAAGGACTTTCGCGGACCGGAATATGTGGTGGCGGTGTTATTCATGCCGCAGGGAGATTTCCTCGCGTGTGTTTTGATCTAAAGCAACATGGAGTATGGAGGATTTATATTTTTCCAGCGTAATATTGGTGATCGATAACGTACGGACTACATCATTTCTGTTCATGACAAAATCATTTTCGGGATCACCATTCGCCATTTGATGAAACTGCAGGATCTGCTCACGATCATAGGTCTCCTGATGTTCGATCCAATCTTCGAATAATTTCTTTCTTTTCACCCGCACGTCCTCAGGATAAAGTGTGGCGGAAGACCAAATCAGTGGACGCTCTTTTGAAAGCGAACGAATATATCGTTGGTTACCATCCCACACTAATTCATAAAATCCTTTTTCTTCAAAAGCCAATAGTGTAAAAGGTGCAATGCCTTCTAAATGATATGAATCAATGAACGTATTAATATCATTGGTGCGCACTGCATCCATCACTACCTGTCCTCGGCTGAGACAATACGGTGGGTTAGGTATGAATGCCTCATATGCCCCATTGAGTAAGCACACAGCACGACCTGTATCCGCCAACGCGATCCAACTGCCACCGGATGCTTCATCCAACGGAAAATAGACATGCGGGGTATCATGTGCGTGAGATGAGCTCAATCCTGTGGAGTGACGATCCGGACTTTCATCGCGGTTGGATGTGATAAAAAAAGAATCAGCGGTTGGAATAAAACTTACTGTGCACATACCTCCTGCCGGTGGCGGATGGTGGAGGGCGCTACTCCGAAATGTTCGGGCAGTGTCAGATCGGGCAACGCAACTTTCAGCGCGATCTTGACAATCGCCAGGTGATGTATGGTATGTTCGATGTTGTAGATCAGTTCGCGGGCGATGGTGCTCTGAACCAAAAGATCATTTACGCCATGTTCGGCACAATTGAGCATGCATGTTTTTTCCACATCCAGTTCGTGCAATTTTTGTAAAACAACGCCAACTACCTGTAATGCGTAATCAGGTTCGGATTCGATGCGATAGTCCCGGCGACGGTTTGCATAATTGATGATGACGGGTGCGCTATCTGATTGTTCTGTCAGACAATTATAAAATTCGATGATGTGACGGGTGTGTTGGCCTATGGTGGAGCCGGAGAGAATGGGAAGTTGAGCCTGATAGAGGACGGGCTCGATGACACCGAGGTAATGTTTAAGATCTTCCAATACGGTGGCAGCGAGTGCCGGGATGTTTTCAAATGATCCTGAATTCATGGTCTAAAGGTAATCGGTAATCAGTATTCGGTGAGTGTAATCGACAATCGTTAACAATGGGGGGAGTGAGTGGTCAGTTGTGGGTCTCCTGCCCTCGTTTTTTATGCTGCGCAAAAAACGGTCCCTGCGTTTCCATTTTCCGCTTCCTTCGGAAATTGGAATGGAAAACGCCGGGTAGTTTCCTAAAAGCTCCCTTTTTGGACACTTTGAGCACGGAGTTTTGCCACGGAGAGCGCGGAATAAATCTAAGAGTGGCAAGTTAAGAGTCAATAAAACAACCCGGCGTTTCGGAAGAAAGATGTTTCGTAGAAACGATTGACTGGAGAACGCAGGGACCGTTTTCCAGGCGCAGTGTCCTGCCCTCGTTTTTTATGCTGCGCAAAAAACGGTCCCTGCGTTTCCATTTTCCTCTTCCTTCGGAAATTGGAATGGAAAACGCCGGGTAGTTTCCTAAAAGCTCCCTTTTTTGACACGGCGAGCGTGGAGTTTTGGTACGTAGAGCGCGGAGCAAATCTAAGAGTGGCAAGTTAAGAGTCAATAAAACAACCCGGCGTTTCGGAAGAAAGATGTTTCGTAGAAACGATTGACTGGAGAACGCAGGGACCGTTTTCCAGGCGCAGCCCGGGGAAAACGAGGGCAGAGACACGAATAGTTATTTGCAATTTTTACCCTGTTGATAACTATCCGGGGCCATTGACAATCAACCCGTTAGGCCCTAGTGGCACTACTAGTAGTGGCACTACTAGTAGTGCCACTAGCTTTAGTCATTGCTCCTTTCTTCCCTTAACCTTTCTACATATTTGCTATTATCTCATCCCCAAACTCAGAGCACTTTAACAGCGTAGCTCCTTCCATGAGGCGCTCGAAATCGTACGTCACCCGTTTCTTATCAATGGCTTTCTCAAGTCCTTTTTCGATCAGATCACCAGCTTCCGTCCAGCCCAGGTAGTCAAACATCATAATACCGGATAGGATAAGGGAGCTTGGATTGACTTTATCGAGACCTGCATATTTGGGTGCAGTACCATGGGTAGCTTCGAAGATCGCGGCACCATTGACGTAGTTGATATTCGCGCCGGGCGCGATACCGATACCTCCAACCATGGCGGCCAGGGCATCAGAGATATAGTCACCATTCAGATTGAGGGTCGCAATCACATCATAGTCTTCAGGGCGGAGAAGAATCTGTTGAAGGAATGCATCCGCAATCACATCTTTAATCACGAGCGCACCATTAGCAATGGCAGCTTTTTGCGCCGCATCGGCTGCAGCCTGTCCTTCCGCAGCTACAATACGATCATATTGCGCCCACGTCCAGACTTTACTTCCGTATTCACGTTCGGCAAGGTTGTAGCCCCATTCTTTAAATTTCCCTTCGGTAAACTTCATGATATTGCCCTTGTGGACAATGGTCACACTACGACGACCTTTGCGAAGAGCATATTCTATAGCAGCTCTCACCAGACGTTCTGTGCCTTCGAGAGAAACGGGTTTTATTCCAATAGACGAGGTGTCCGGGAAGCGAATATTCTTGACACCCATCTCTTCGATGAGAAATCTTTTCACGCGTTCGTTTTCCGGGCTGCCGGCGAGGTATTCGATACCTGCATAGATGTCTTCGGTGTTTTCACGGAAGATGACCATGTCAACTTTCTGAGGCTCTTTGACAGGGGAGGGTACGCCTGTATAATAGCGCACCGGCCTCAGACATGCGTAGAGGTCCAGTTTCTGGCGCAATGCCACATTCAATGACCGGATGCCACCACCTACTGGTGTGGTCAACGGGCCTTTGATAGCTACCAGGTGGCTTGCAATCACGTCGAGAGTTTCCTGAGGGAGCCAGTCGCCGGTGGCTTTAAAAGCTTTTTCACCAGCCAAAACTTCTTTCCATACAATGGATCGCTCGCCGCCATACGCTTTATTAACGGCGGCATCAAAGACGCGTACGGATGCTGCCCAGATATCGGGTCCGGTACCATCGCCTTCGATAAAAGGTATAATTGGGTCATTGGGGACGGAGATTCCCGCCGCTGACATAGTTATTTTTGAGCCATTCATTCTTGATTAATCGTTTGGATGAGGCGCAAATTTAGAAATATTGCCCACAGGACACCCTCCCTAATTTTGAATTACCTTAGCCCGGCATGCGTAATCCGATCATAGATGCCGGTGATGAGCACCTGAGTCCCCAGGAAAAACAGGTGGAAAAGGCCTTACGGCCGAAAGGTCTGACGGAATTTTCCGGCCAGGAGGATATTGTAGAAAATCTTTTTGTCTTTATCCAGGCCGCCCGTCAGCGGAAAGAAGCATTGGATCATGTGCTGCTGCATGGCCCGCCCGGTCTCGGCAAAACGACACTGTCTCACATTATCGCTTTGGAATTAGGAGCCAATCTCCGCATGACCTCCGGACCCGTAATTGAAAAGCCCGGTGATCTCGCAGGCTTACTTACCAGTCTCCAGGAAGGAGATGTTTTATTTATCGATGAGATCCATCGCTTAAATACGGTCGTGGAAGAATATCTCTACTCTGCCATGGAAGATTACCGCATTGACATCATGATTGATAGTGGCCCGAGTGCGCGCTCCGTTCAAATATCATTACAACCTTTTACGCTTGTTGGTGCCACAACACGATTAGGTTTGATCTCTTCGCCCATGCGTGCGCGTTTTGGAATCAATTTCCATCTCGATTATTATGATATCCCCACACTCGAAAAAATTATTTCCCGCTCGGCAACAATCCTTGATGTGCCGATCACAGAAAAAGGCAGACATGCAATTGCATCACGATCACGTGGTACACCACGAATTGCAAATGCACTTCTGCGACGAGTCCGTGACTTCGCACAAATCAAGGGGAATGGCACGATCGATGAGGCAATTGCCATTCATGGATTAAATGCATTACGCGTGGATGAGTTTGGTCTCGATGAAATGGACAACCGAATACTATCAACGATCATTCAGAAATTCAATGGCGGACCTGTGGGTATCACCACGATAGCTACTGCAGTTGGAGAAGATCCCGGCACTCTGGAAGAGGTATACGAACCATTTCTTGTAATGGAAGGATTTATTCAACGCACGCCACGTGGTAGAGAAGCTACTCCGAAAGCGTTTAAGCATCTTGGCATTCCGTACAAGCCATATCAAGGGGATATGTTCACTTGATTTTTGGTTTTTGATTTTTGATTTTGGATTTCTTTGTTCGCTCAAGTTTTAGCGAAAGAGATATGATTTATAATTTTTGATTTACTTAAATTTGAGCCACTGATTACACTGATTATCACAAGCAGAAATCAGATATTAAAAAATCATAATAATCTTATAATCTGCGGTCCCTTCGCCTGGTGCGCAGGTGAAACATTATCTTATCAACGTAACATCCCCATACTTCACCTCTTCCTTTCCATCCTTAAACTTCAATAAAACCTTATATGTAAATACACCGGGATTTGCGGGTTTGCCATCAAATGTCCCATCCCAGACAGTTGACGGATCAGTGGGCTGAAAATTAAATTTTTCAAAAACTACATTTCCCCACCGATCATAAATTGACATCTCTGAAATTTCTATAAGTGCATTTGAAGAAATTAAAAACAGATCATTCACCTGATCATCATTCGGAGAAAAAATATTGGGAATATAAACGCCACGATCAATTTTGACAAGTATTTGGATCTCATCTTCACTTGAGCAACCATTCTCATCAGTCACAATGACACTCAGGGTAATTGGGTTGGTCATTTCAAAAGACCTGCTATCACAATTCTCACATTGCTGATCAGACCATTGAAAGTTCACTGCACCGTTTGGAATTCCGGTTACGAATACGGGAAGAACAAAAGTCGATCCAAATGGAATTATTGTATCCGGCCCAATGGACACTTGCCACGCTGATGGGCTATCTAATGAAAATGAGGTTTCGACTTCGCATCCATTCTGATCCTGCACCACCAATTGATGTATTCCATGCTGTAAACCTGCATACACCAAGTTGGTTTGAAAAGAATTGCCATCAATGGATGTAAGATATGGCGTGATACCACCGGATATTTCAGAAATAGAAACAGACCCTGTTCCACCAAAACAAAGAATATCTGCGATGGATCCTGCCAGGCTTAATTCTTCAGGAGCAATAATGGTAATCGTGTCTGCTGTAAAACATCCATACGTATCTGTAACAGTAACTGAATAGGTACCGACACCAAGATTCATGACTTCAGGAGTAACATCACCAGGAGACCATAGAAAAGAGAGTGGAGGTGTTCCGGAAGAAAGGACCTCAACCATTATTGACCCGATTTCATCATCATAACAAGGCACACCATAACCATTATACGAGTTTACAAGCGTGGCGTCAATCCACAAAGGTGCAGGTGCAAATACAATAATATCCTGCGTAACACTAAGCCCATTTGCAGAAGCCAGCGTAATGGAATACATACCCGACCCACCAAATGATAGTGAATAACTTCCCACGCCCGGATACTGCTGGTTGATGATGGTATCCGGATTGAATAACATAAAATCAAAGGGACCTAAACCCTCTTCAACGGATATATTCAATGTTGCAATATCCCCATAACAAAGCGGCTGTACTAACGTGAAAGTTGCCTGGATGACACACACATCCGGTGGATCCAGTGATGTGGTCGTGATCACCATGCTATCACAACCACCCATATTTATTAACTGCTGAATAACCATACCCGTATCCAGCGGATCACAACTTGAGGCAATCAGGTACGTAGTATCTGAAAAAATAAATGTTGTGTATGTTGAGATAATACTATCACATCCGAATTGATTCAGCAATGATGTCACCACCAAACCTGAATCCTGTACTGAACAAGTAGTCGTAAATAAATAGGTTGTGTCCGAACCAGTATACGTAACAGATTGTATGATTAAACTATCACATCCCATCGTATTTACAAATAATGAAGTGGTCGTTCCGGTATCTGCATAAAAACAAGTAAAGGATTCGAGATACGTAGTATCTGCCGAAGAAAAAGAAACATTGGTGATGACAAGGCTGTCACAACCTTGTGTATTGGTAAAAAGTAGCGTGAATTGTCCAGCCTGCGAAGGATCGCATGATGACTGAAATATATAGGTTGTATCAGATAGGAGAAAATCTATTTGTGTAATAACAAGACTATCACATCCGGCCTGATTTGCAAATAGTTGTTCTGTTCGTCCTGTATCAGCAACGATGCAGGAATATTGCTGCAAGAGTATTGTGTCTGAACGTACAAATACTATCTGATGAATGACTGTGCTGTCACAAATGGCATTTGTAAAAATATCAATGATGGTATCCGCGTCTGATGGATTACAGGTAAATGTGGTAATCCATGTTGAGTCGGGCTGTGTGATAAAAAGTTCAGTTGTAACCACACTGTCGCAACCTGATACCGTCACAAATTGCTCAGTATAGACTCCGCTTTCTGTCTGAAAAGATCCTCCAGCAAAAATGGAATCACCTTCACATATATAATGGCTAAATAAAAATTGCAACGTATCTGCTTCAGAAATATCGATTTCGACCAGGCTATCACAACCATGGATATCTGTAAAAATTTCTGTGCCCGACCAGATACCATTACCATACGTATTTCCATTAATTATCACAGTCGTGCCTGAGCAAAGTACCGTATCAAAGAGCGTGTGATAATCAGGATACAATGTCAATGCAAAACACTGATCATTGATACCGCAATCATTCGTCACCACAAGACATATTTCTGTCTCACCTTCCAGTGCCCACTCTATATCTATTTCATTTGTGCCCTGACCACTCACCAGATTTATTTCTGGTGGCAGGATCCAGTCATATGTATAGTCCGGATTGAATTGAGATGTGTAAAGCGTTACGATTTCGCCTGGACATAATCCGGAGGGTCCTGAAATAAATGGAGCATCGGGTAGATCATTCACCAATATATTCAGGCATTCGGATGCTTCATCACATCTGCTTTCCACAAAAAGACATATATACGTATCGGACGGATCTTCCCATTGAACGGTAAGATTCGGCGTACCCTGTCCATCGAGAATTGTACCTCCGGATACAAGTTCCCATTGATAAGAAAGTATGGCAGGCAGCGCTGGAAAATTGACAGAATATTCTCCTATATCACCTGCACACAGCACGGAAGGCCCAATGATCGGAGGGAACGAAATGTCTTCATCCACCAGTGTAATTTCCACTTCATCTTCCACCATGCAGAGCTCACGAATGGAGATATCATCCAGCGCAAAATCATTACCATTGGTTGCGGTATTCAGATTGACCACGCAAATAGTGGCTGTGGTATTTGATGCGGAATACCAACTGGCATTGAAAGGCACCCATTGACAGGTTGATGACGGAACATTTACGATACTTCCGATTTGAATTCCATTAATGGAGAATCGCAAAATGGCAGGCGAGGCTGAATGAACTGAAGCCGCCCAGGCAGAAACATTAAACCATGTATTGGCTGATAGAGAAATTGTCTGACACCAAATGTCCTGAAGTGAGGGTGCTCCATTGACGACCATCATGTTGACGCCACCCGGCGTATGATCGCTGCAGCCACTAAAATTTCCGTGTACAAGGTTGGGATTATTAATTACTGTATATGTGCCGGCAGGTACAAGTTCGTTCTGAACACCCGTAATATCAGCTGCGTACGTATAATTCGATGTGAAGCCTGTGTTGCCGAGTTCAAAATCGCCATTCGTAACCAGTGATGATGAATTGGGATCTAATGCCCAGCCCGTAAGCGTATACGTGATGGGGCCGGTGATATTGGCTACAGGATTTAATATCGAGGTGCTACTCAGGCCTGTTGCCGGCGACCATTGGGTAAAGACGGCACTTGCAAAAGATGTAGACCCTTGCAACGTCAGAGTGCCTCCGGGGAAACAAACATTCGTATCCGGTCCTGCATCTACTACAAAATCGCACACAGTCGATGAACGATCTATGCCATATTCAATGCTGGAAACAACGTGTTGATTCCAACCGATTGACCAAAGAAGCCATACGACCAGGGGTGAGATGAGCCAGTTCACGATAATTGGTGAGGTAGAGAAGGTAAGTGATGCAAGATGAGTCCAAGATAATGACTAAGGTCGAATGGAAGCATCAAGTCTGTTGGGCGGAGGCGTTGCCCACGTCCAAGTTCGGCGGAGGCTGTGCCTACGTCGTTGTGTCATCAAATTTCCGATTTGAGGTAAGTCCTGCAGGTAGGACGATATTCTTTACACTTTGCTACGTGAACCGCTGCCCTACGCCTGCGCTTTCGGCGTATTAAAATTCATGGGAGGAAAAGAAACATTCTGATCCGATTCGTCGATGGCACCGAATTGGCCTTCAAATTTTTTAATGTTGTCTGCGAGGGCTTTCATCAGGCGCTTAGCATGCTGAGGTGTCAGGACGATGCGGGCCTTTACTTTGGCTTTTGGCACATTGGGCATCATCCGGATGAAATCGACGACAAATTCAGAATGACTATGGGAGATGATGGCGAGATTGGCGTATATGCCTTCCGCGATCTCTTCGGGTAACTCGATATTTAATTGATTCTGTTGATTTTTATCTTCAGCCATGGTGTTTGATCTGCTTAGGTTTGAAACGCAAAGGTATTAACCATTTTCTAAACCTGAGGTTCAAACAAAAAAGCCAGGCTTGAGGGAAAAGCCTGGCTTACAATCAGTGGAGGAAAATGTTATTGGCGGTCTGCAGCTTTTAGGGCCGCGGACATTCCGCTTAGTTTGTCATTGTATTCCCATATTTCAGTTTCAATGGCAAGGGTGGCATCGCGCCAGTCACTCCAGTATTGGGCGGCACTTCCCTTTCCGAAAACTTCATCATACCTGGCATCGAAAGCATCATCTTCTCCCATCCAGGCCCATTTGTCGAAGAAATACACGAGCATAATATCATTAGCACCTGTGGTACTGCCCAGTTCATTGAAATAAACACCATACGCCTGAGCGGGAATTTTTTCGGCATAAACCCTTCTGGCTTTATCCAGGAGACCTTTCGCCATGTCCATTTTTCCTTTCGCTACATCAATCGTCCGTACAAATAATTTGTTGACATTAAAATCTGAAGGGAATCTGGATCGTGTCGGATCAAATCGAATGTACTCTGTTTTGGTCCTTTCTTTCATTTTACTGGCGACGTTGTTTCTCCAGTCGTTATTGTGGGCATCGTCATCCGGACGGGAATCCAGTGCACTCCATGGGGTGGGACCCATCATCCATTTGTAATCACCTGAGTTTGGACCTGAGACGACATTATACACACGTACTCCATGAGGGCCGGCAGGATGGTATTTCTTGTTGTGGACCCCAATTGCAGTTTCAATTTGATCTGTGTTTGCGAAATCGGCGCTAAAGGTTTCGATTTCAAAAATGAGATCAGGTGTTTGAGAGAATGCAGCGTAGTGCATTGTGATTAGAAATAAAAGGAGAAAGTTTTTCATACTAAGTTGGTTTTAAAAAATGAAATCGTGGACTGAATTATGCAATGCTAAAATGTATTTCGTCGAAATACATTATGTTAAATGTATTTCGACGAAATACATTTTCACATAGGTGTCCCAACGGTCTTGAAATGCTCACAGTTGCAGACTGCCTGGATTTGGGTGCGGCTTGAGGAGATCAGAGGAGATTAGGGCAGTATGCTCTACAAGATAGCTAATTTGCAATACCGGGTATCCCTGTGCTGAAATTTTCACCAGCTACTTCTGAACCGCTACTTATTGAATGGTCGTAAACTGAAATTTCTTACCATCAAAAAGACCCAGGTCACTTAGTTTTAACGTGGGGATCACCAGTAAAGCCATAAAGGATAAAGTCATAAATGGAGCATCCAACGCACAGCCAATTTCATTTTTGACGAACTCATCGATCATCTCATACGTATGCCCAACTTCTTCACCTTGTAACGTACTCATGAGGCCGCCAACGGGTAAGGATAGACTACGATGTTGCTTGTTCCTGGTAGCCACCACACCACCTTTGTGATAAATGACCTCATTAATGCATGCGGCAAGGTCTGCATCGTTTGTCCCTATGGCAACGATATTGTGGGAATCATGCGCCACACTCGATGCAATAGCACCTTCCTTCAAACCGAATCCGTGTATCAGCGCCACAGCAGGCTCTGCATCCCGATACCGGTTGACCACCACGATCTTGAGAATGTCTCTTTCAACATCGGATTCGAAACGTCCTTCAGGCATCATCTCATGTTCATGCTCTGTGGTGATGGCGCCATTAATGGCTCTGATAATGTTTGCTTTTCCTTTCTCCAAATGCAAGACCAGATGATCTGACAGAATACCCGTAATGCCAAATGTATTGATGACCGGAATTGAAATTTGCGGAAGCCTCACATCCGTTCCATCAAATACGATGTGGCCATTGATCCATGTAGTTTGGATTTTCCATGACGTCAGATCTTCCACCAGGATCATATCTGCAGCGTCACCGGGTTGTAACAATCCGACGTTGAGACGGTAGTGATGGACAGGATTCACACAGGCGATGCGCAGGATTTCGAGAAGATCATATCCTTCATCGAGAGAGCGGGTGACGAGTTGATTGATATGACCGCGCAACAGATCATCCGGATGTTTGTCATCGGAACAAAACATCACTCGATCCGGATGGGTGCCGATCAGTGAATGAAGCGCATGATAGTTTTTAGCTGCGCTTCCTTCGCGGATGAGGATGTGCATGCCTGCCTCTATTTTGTCTAGGGCTTCCTCCAGCGTGGTGCATTCATGATCAGTGGTGATACCTGCGGCTGCGTACTTGGCTGCGTCTTTTCCCCTGAGACCGGGCGCATGGCCATCGATGTTTAGATTGTATTCTTTGGCAAGATGGATCTTATCCATGACCAACGTGTCATCAGCCAGGACCGCCGGATAATTCATCATCTCAGCGAGGTAGTGGACATCCTTGTTT
>JBBREG010000030.1:0-21446 GCA_038203125.1 Chitinophagales bacterium | reverse complement strand
ACTGTAACACTCTCCAAATGATTCATGAATAGCGGGAGATTTTCAAGCTTACGCCAGAATGCAAAGACTTCCGCGCGCGGTTTGGCAATAGTTGTACTGGATTTTAAATTTATTTTATGGTGAGTTGAATCAGCGATGGTTTTGAACCCGGCCCCGACGATACCATTGGGAGCAAGTTTATTTTTTATCGGACACATGCCTGTGGCACCCCGAAATAGCAAATAACTGCCAAGAGACATTTCAGATAACCTTTTGCCGCGCTTCATACCATGTAACATCAGTAGTGATCCGGCAATGGCAGAAACTATTCTTTCAGTTTTCCCGACATTTCGGTCGATTTGAAGATTCATGAGACTCATATGTATAGAATTTAATTTAATTAAAAAAAATAGAGGGTATCCATACCTTCACTGTTATTTCTAAACAAGCGTTTCATCCGAAGGTTATGTTAAATTATTTTCTATACGAGCGAATCAGTTTTTATTCCATGACAACCAAATCCCGCCTATTTTGTTTAATGCTAAAAATGCAAAACCTTCGCCACGTATGGAAGATCTAAAAGATGAAATGTCCCCCATGGTGACTATTCTCAACCGTTTAAATATAGACGGTTATACTGTGCAATTTAAAGCAACTCAAGGAGGACTTTGCTCAATGCATACTCAGCACACTTTTAAACCTCACGATGTTAATATCAACCATTTTTACAGGTTTGAAGGTGAGTCAGATCCAGGTGATACGGCCATCGTATATGCGATCGAAACTGCATCAGGTGAAAAAGGAACTTTGATAGATTCCTATGGAGCATATGCCGATCCCATGGTAGCAAAATTCATCAAGCAAGTCGAAGAGATTAAAAAGTAATCTCCATTCATTTTCTGTAATCCTAATAAGGAATCAAATCAACACCTTTGGATTATATGAAAAAGGAAATATCACCAGTCATTCGATACGGTATATTGAAATCCAACCCGATTTCCCGGAGAAACCTGGGATCACCTCGTCCATAAAATGGTGAAGAATTTTGGGCTCCGATACCGGATTCTTCAGTGGCTGTGATAGTGAAATATCTGACAAAAGTGAAGTCGTCAGAGAAGGGTTAAAAAGTAGATTAACCGATTGAAAACCAGCACGTTACGACAGTGTGGCACACCTAGATGTGCCACACTGTCGTAACGTGTTAATTATCAGCATTTTACATACCAAAGTTGTGCCTCAATTCCCTATTACAAATTACCCGCCTGTTATGCAGAAATCATTGCTTTTTCCATTCCATACTTATTGCGGTATTCAATCGGTGATAGCCCGGTAATTTTTCTGAAGATTGTCCTGAAAGCTTTGGTATCAGAATATCCGACTTCATACATGAGCTCATTGACTGTCTTACGTTCAGTTTCAAGGCTTTTTTTAACAGCCTCAATCTTTACACGTTGAATATATTCCACGACCGTATTAGATGTAGCTTTTTTAAATCTGCGTTCAAGATTTCTACGACCTAAGGCCAGTTTGTTTGCCAGTTCATCCACAGTTATTTTTTCATGGAAATTTTGCTCAATAAAATTTTGTGCATTTTTAATCACCTCATCTTCATGATCTTTCTGGCCGGTAAACATGATAAAGGGTGATTGATTGCTGCGCTCAAATTCGATGGCAAAAACTTTGGCACACAAGATGGACATCTCACGCCCAACGAATTTTTCGATCAGGTACAGGACCATATTGAGATAAGAATAGGCACCACCACTGGTGTAAATACCTTTTTCATCTGTAATTATTTTTTCAGCTACCAATTGGATCTGCGGAAACATACGTCGAAAATCATTTGCCGCAACCCAGTGCGTAGCACATTTTTTTCCATCCAATAAACCTGTGGATGCCAGCAGAAATGCACCCATACACAAGCTTGCCACCTCCGTGCCTTTGTTATACTGCTCAATAATAAACGGAAGAAATTCTTTATTGGCTTCAATCGAAGTGGCCATATCACCATCCACTGCGGGTATAATAATTAAATCAGTAGATGTAACTTCATTCAGCACCTTATCACAATGGATCGTATACAATCCACCAGAGATGGGCATTTCCTTTTGCAAACCCACTAACTGTATGTTAAACAAAGCTGACTGCCGACGCGCATTGGCAAACTGGTTAACCTGGGTCAGAAGCTGTCGCGGGCCTTCGATGCTTCCCAGGATGGCTTTATGCGGAACGAGGATGATGATATTTTTCATAAGGCAAATGTAGATATAACATTTGTCGTAATCAACCCAGTACAATGGCGGAATTGCACCACATTGTCGAAGCGAATCAACAGTACATTTGTGTTAAATCATAACAAGTACTAAAACTTTAAAACATATGGCAGACGCTCATTTATACCTTCATTTTAATGGCAATTGTGAGGAAGCATTCAATCATTACATATCCGTTTTTGGAGGTGATTTCCAACAGATCAGCCGGTATGGCGATGTACCATCTGACCATCCCATGACGCCTGAGGAGTCAAACAAAATCATGCACATTTCCTTACCCTTGCAAAAGGGTTCGATGCTGTTGGGAAGTGATATTCCCGCTGCATTCCCCAAAGCAGTGATGGGCAACGGTTACTACATCTCTGTCAATGCAGCCAGTGAAGAGGAAGCCAAAAAGGTATATACAGGTCTTACGGAAGGTGGAAGGATTTATATGCCACTTGAAAAAACATTCTGGGCACCCCTGTTCGGTATGTTCGTTGATAAATTTGGGGTTCAATGGATGGTCAGTTTTAACGGCACAGAAAACAAATAACTATATGAAGAAATCTCTTACTACCTATTTGGAATACACTAAACCATTATAATGAAAGCAATCCATTTATCTTTTTTATTTACTGTCATTTCAATAGCCACATCCATCGGCCAATCGAAATGGAGTTTCGATGACGCACACTCCAATCTGCAATTTTCTCTATCGCATCTGATGGTCACAGATGTGGAAGGATCTATCAAGGTTTCAGAGGCCAGCCTGGTAGCGGCCGGCGATGATTTCGCAAATGCTTCCATCTCTGTAAAAGGAGATATGAGTTCTATTGATACTGACAATGATGGACGGGATGAACATCTTAGGGCCCCTGATTTTTTTGATGTCGCCAAGTTTCCGAATGTGACCTTTCACAGCACCACATTTAAAAAGATCAGTGATACAAAATATGAAGTTGCTGGTCTTCTTACCTTGAAAAGTGTAAGCAAACAAGTCATTTTCGATGTAACAGCAACAAAAAATATCCGCCCGTATGATAACAAAACGATTGTAGGATTTAGAGTTAACGGAACGATCAATCGAATGGATTTTGGAATTTCAAAAGAAACACCATCTACCATGCTCGGTGAAGAAGTTCAGATCAGGGGAAATGTCATTTTTGTAATAGAATAATTGATCTTACGCTAAAAACCTCCAGCATGTATCTCTGTGCAGCATTTAAAAGTCTGCGATGTATTTCACCTCAGACCGTTGAAGTTTTTAAAACGAATGTTCATGATCTGGATACAGCCACCGTCATCCTTGAAGAACTCAGACTGAGATTTCCTTCCAGTAAGATCAATTTTGATCTGGATGATTGTGATAAGATCTTACGGGTAGCAGGTCGAAATATTGAAACCCGACAGATCCAGGAGCACATGCAGGTGAGCGGCTTCTTTTGCGTTGAACTTGTAGATTAGTTACTACCCTATCCATACTACAGAAAAAGGATTCAGTGAGAACACTGGATCCTTTTTTATTGAGTTAATTTGCTTCACAAATGCCCATCATGAGTATAGCTCCAGATCAGTTCCACATTCGATTGATGTCGGCCGATGATGCAGATGCCTATTTTGAATTACTTGACAGGAACCGAAAATTTCTGGAAGAATATTTTCCTGTAACCGTTGCCCTAACGCATAGTCGGGAGGATACGATCAATTATATTACCAATAGTCTTTATAAAATTGAACGAAAGGAGTTTTATCCATTTTTGATCTTAGCTAAAAAGGAAAATACTATCATAGGTTCAATATTTGTCAAATCCATTGAATGGAATATCCCCAAAGCAGAGCTTGCCTATTTCATTGATCATCAAATGGCTGGCAATGGAATTATTACAGCTGCTTTATCACAGGTAATTACTTACTGTTTTCATGAACTCCTCATCCGAAAACTTTTAATCAAGACGCACGAGACAAATTTTAGGAGCAGAAGAGTGGCTGAAAAGAATGGATTCCAGGTGGAAGGCACTATACGGTATGATCACAAAACTACAGATGGTCGCTTATTAGACATGTTGTACTATGGTCTTGTCAGGTAATAAAAACGATTTGTACTGCATCGTTTAAGCCGTGGGAATGATAAAATTTTGAAAAAATATCAGTGCCTCCGGATTACGCATAGCATCCTTGTTCAGGATCTCCTCGGTCTGCATGCCCATTAATATTTTTTTCACGGGAGCTTCCATTTTTTTTCCACTAAGCGTATATGGAATGTCGGGCACCCGGATCACCTGGTCAGGTACATGTCGGGGAGTACATTTTTTCTTTAAGGAACTACTGATGCGGGCTATCAATTCTGCATCTACTTCTTTTCCATTCCTAAGTTTGACAAACAACGGCATGTAATGTCTGCCCCCGGGTAATTCAAGATTAACAATCAGGCTGTCCTCGATTTCCGGGATTTCATTCAAGACCCGGTATATTTCTGCCGTTCCAATTCGTATGCCCTGCCGGTTGAGTGTTGCATCCGATCTTCCAAAAATTATCAGTCCACCCTCTTCTGTGATTTTCACCCAGTCACCATGTCTCCATACACCAGGTATATCTTCGAAATAACTGTCGCGGTATTTTTTCTTTCCGGGATCATTCCAAAAATAAATCGGCATCGAAGGCATTGGTTTCGTGATGACCATTTCTCCCAGTGATCCGATGATCGGTTTTCTTTGTTCATCAAATGCATATAAACTACAACCTAACGCACGACCCTGGATCTCCCCTCGTATCACATCTTTTTCTATAACCCCTCCCACAAATGCAGTACACACATCTGTACCGCCACTCATGGAACACAACCAGATTCTGTTGTGAATATTTTCATACACCCAATCAAATGCTTCCGCAGGTAGTGGTGATCCTGTAGAACCAATACTGCGCAGCGCAGCAAGATCAATTTCTGTCTTTGGCTCTATTCCGTCTTTCATACATGCTACCAGGAAAGGAGCACTTGTGCCAAAATGATTTATTTTTAACTCTTCCGAGAGTTTCCAAAGTTTGTTGAGATTGGGATAACCCGGACTCCCATCATATTGTACGATCGTCGCACCCAGCAACATGGAAGCATTTAAAAAATTCCACATCATCCATCCCGTAGTGGTATACCAAAAGAATATTTCTCCCGCATGCACATCATTATGAAAGGCCATGTATTTCAAATGTTCCAGCAAACAACCACCATGAGAATGTGTGATTGCTTTCGGTACTCCCGTCGTACCTGAAGAATATAATATCCAAAGTGGATGATTAAAATCCACAGGGACAAATTCAGGAACAGACTCATTTTTTATTGGCAGTTCATGCAATAAAACACTTTGCGCGTCGAGCAAGGCATCACCATTCCCTGTATAATTGATGATAAGTGTATTTCGCAATCCCGACAGGGTTTGACGGATCTCCTTTACTTCATTCGTTCTGTCATGAATTTTTCCTCCATAATAATACCCATCAGCTGCCACCAGCAACACGGGTTCAATTTGCGTATACCGATCTACTACGCTGCTTACCCCAAAGTCAGGTGAACAACAAGACCACACTGCTCCCAGTGACACTGCAGCAAGAAATGCATAAGTTGCTTCCGGAATATTCGGAAGAAATCCAACAACCCGATCTCCCTTCGTGACACCATGAGATTTAAAATAGGCTTGCATTCTGGTTACTTGCGACCACATATTGGCAACAGTGATCGTTTTAACCGGATCCCTTTCATTTGCAAAAAGAATAGCGTGCTGTTGTTGTGCCATTCCCAGAAAAACATGCTCCCCATAATTAAGTGTAGCACCTTCAAACCAGCGTGTGTCAGGCATCAAATCCTCCGATAATACATTTAGGTAAGGTGTGTGGAACCGAACCCGAAAGTAGGAAGCTATTGAGGCCCAGAATTGTTCCTCTTCACTTACTGACCAAGTCCACAAGGTTTCATAATCCTGCGTTTTTACCCCGTAGTGTTCCTGCAACCACATACGATATTCATGAAGCCTTGACTGCTTCACATCATCGCCACTGGGTTGCCACAGAATTTCGTCCGGCCTTGTCATGATCGTTTTTGTTTCGGGTTGAAAGTAAAAGAAATTATGTTTATAACTTGCACACATGATCCAACCTATCCGGAAGATACTCATTGCCAATCGCGGAGAAATTGCGTGTCGCGTCATCCGAACATGTAAACGATTAGGCATCGCAACAGTAGCTGTGTATTCAGATGCAGATAGGGATAGTCCTCATGTAACCCTTGCAGATGAAGCTATCCATATAGGCCCTCCGCCCTCCAGGGAAAGTTATCTCAACATGAAAAAGATCATCGAGGCAGCCGTACAGGTAAAAGCCGATGCGATTCATCCGGGATATGGATTCTTAAGTGAAAATGATGTATTCGCAACGGTGGTCGCCAAAGCAGGTATCACATTCATTGGTCCTTCACCGGAAAGCATCCGAATGATGGGCAACAAACTTGCTGCAAAAAAAGCTGCGAAAAATTTTGATATACCCATGGTACCCGGAACAGATGAGGCACTCTCAGATCCGGAAGATGCAAAAAGTATCGCCCGCGAGACAGGTTATCCTTTATTGATCAAGGCAGCTGCAGGTGGAGGTGGAAAAGGTATGCGGATCGTGCATTCAGAGGATGAACTGGCATCACAAATTGACAGAGCCATGGGCGAAGCGCTGGCATCTTTTGGTGATGGATCCGTCTTTATTGAGAAATATGTTTCATCTCCCCGACATATTGAAGTACAGGTGATGGCAGATCAACATGGCAATTGTATTCACCTTTTTGAACGGGAGTGTTCGATCCAGCGGCGTCACCAGAAAATTGTGGAGGAAGCTCCGTCTTCGATTTTAACACCGGAGCGACGTGAATCCATGGGTCAGGATGCGATACGTGTGGCCAGATCATGTAATTATTCGGGAGCCGGCACGGTAGAATTTCTCGTGGATTCTTCCGGACAACACTATTTCCTGGAGATGAATACACGGCTACAGGTTGAACATCCGGTAACAGAAATGATCACCGGGCTGGATCTCGTTGAAATGCAAATCCGCGTTGCAGAAGGACACAAATTACCTGTTACACAATCTGAAATTAAAATGAATGGTCATGCCATTGAACTGCGTGTGTATGCTGAAAATGCCGAACAAGGATTCAGACCATCCATGGGAAAATTAACAAGCTATAATCCACCGACAGGTACGGGTATCAGAGTAGATGATGGTTATAGAGAAGGTATGGAAGTCCCAATACATTATGATCCTATGATTGCAAAACTTGTAGCGCATGCTGCTACACGCGAAGAGGCAATTGAACTTCTGGTATCCGCTATTGATCAATATAGGATTAGGGGTATTGACACAACACTTGACTTTGGACGATTCAGTGTCTTACATCCTGCCTTTACATCCGGAAATTTCGATACCCATTTTGTAGAAAAATATATGGGAGAATATTTGGAGCAATGTCAACTAACAAATCAAATTGCTGCAGAAGCGGCTGCATGGTGGTATCAAAAGAAAAGAGCCATTTTAGTCCTTCCGAAAATGGATAAACTTAACAAGACTTCTACTATACTTTGACCAGGAGGTGGTTAGTTCAACCCAGTGTTTCAAAGGATTCAATGTAGACGGGTTCGCCCCACATGAGCATTGTTTCAGCATCGCTTGGTCGCACTGTACACTCGACTTCTGCACCATCTTTCTTCAATTGATTTGGCATATTGAGCGGCAGATATTTTCGCCCTTCTGCGTCAATGATTCCATAGGCACCCCCTTCGAAAGATAGATAGACCACTTTACCTTTTAACTTCATGCTGGTAAAAATACAATCTTACTTACAGACCAGTACGGATTGTTATAGGTGGATTACGTCCGTTGATGGGCTGGTAACAAATGCTGCAGGTTTTCAAGCATCTTTTGCTGCGCGAGAAGCTGCTCAGAAATTTTATTGGACGTATCAGGATTCGCAGGCTCTTCAAGGTGTGAGGTTAATTTCATCCTCACTTTCCAGATCTCCAGGACATCATTCATCTGGATCGTATATGCGTGATACTCTGCATTATCAGAAATGCATTCGATGATTTTTTCACTACGTATCCGATTTTGGATTCGTTTGATGATCACTTCTTCGTGTGTTATTACAATATAAAGTTGATTGTTCTTTATCGCTTGTTCCCAATACTTTGGTTCGATAAAAGCCGCTATCACGACATCACCGGATCTGAACGTTGGTTGCATACTGGTACCCGTGATCTCAAATGACCGGTATGTTCCGGACCGGAACTGAGGGTCTGGCAACTGAAAGGAAGGCAGCTCCTGCATGAAGACTGGATCATCCAGAAGTTTCCCATAACCCGCTTGTGCAGGAAATGGAACATGCACAATGCGTTCGTCACCTTTCTGGTCGGTAACAACTGTCAGGTTTTTGAGTCGTAAACCATCGTCCTCAGCCCCAGTGGTAAAAGGGGAGCCATAGCCAGTGAAGAGAAAGCACGGATTGAAGTGGAACGTGGTGACAGCCTTTTCGATCAGATCGAGCGGAGCATCTCTTCGCTGACCCACCATTTCGGAGATCCCCTGAGCGTGATATCCTATGGAAAGAGCAAAATGTCGCCTTGACTTGACCTTCCCGGACTCAACAAGTTTGTCGAGACATGCAAGAAATCGATGTGTGACGTCAGATATACTCATGGTGGCGCTGTAAATATATAAGAAAGCGTAATATGTATGACCTTAATTATAAAAATTTTACTTATTAAAAGAAGAGCAGATACAGGATCTACCCTAAAGGCGGTGAATTAATTTTTAAAGCACTCATAATCAATAAGTTATGACAGAGAGGCACACCCAGGCATGCCACACAATTATAATTGCTTCATTATCAGCCTATTATTTACTCATTTTGATTCAGAAAAAGCTTCATCCACAATCCTCAAACTTCCGTTTCAACCCTGAACTCATACCACTACATTTTTGTATAGTATAGAGTATACTTTTTTGTATAAGAATGACGAACTTTGCGTCCCAATTTTGATGCTATGAGCGAAAGCATGCAGACCCTCGAGGTCCACACCCAATCCGAGTACAAATATGGCTGGTCCACCAACCTGGACATGGACACTTTTCCCAAGGGATTGAGTGAAGAAACTGTCCGCGCCATCAGCGCCCGGAAAGAAGAACCCGAATGGCTCCTCGAATGGCGGCTGAAAGCATATCATCATTGGCTGACCATGTCAGAACCTACCTGGGCCAATATCCACTACCCACAGATCAACTACCAGGACATTATTTACTTCGCTGCTCCTAAAAAGAAGTTGGGCTCACTGGATGAAGCAGATCCTGAACTGTTGAAAATGTTTGACAAATTGGGGGTGCCGTTGGAAGAGAGAAAAGTACTTGCTGGAGTAGCCGTCGATGCTGTGATTGACAGTGTTTCTGTAACTACTACGTTTAAAAAAGAACTCGGAGAACTGGGGATCATCTTTTGCTCATTTAGTGAAGCAGTAAAGGAACATCCCGACCTCGTGAAGAAATATCTCGGCACAGTCGTACCATACACTGACAATTTTTTTGCAACACTAAATTCTGCCGTGTTCAGTGATGGTTCGTTTTGTTACATACCAAAAGGGGTGAAATGCCCGATGGAACTCTCTACTTATTTCAGGATCAACGCAGCAAATACCGGACAATTTGAGCGGACATTGATTATTGCCGATAAAGGATCACAGGTAAGCTATCTCGAAGGCTGTACAGCCCCCATGCGTGATGAAAATCAGCTACATGCAGCAGTGGTAGAACTCATTGCTTTAGATGAAGCTTTCATAAAATATTCAACGGTCCAAAACTGGTATCCGGGTGATAAAGATGGTAAGGGTGGTATCTATAATTTCGTGACCAAGCGAGGCATTTGTGCTGGTTATAAATCAAAAATTTCCTGGACACAGGTCGAAACAGGTTCCGCGATCACATGGAAATACCCGAGTTGTATCCTCAAGGGCGATGATTCTGTTGGTGAATTTTACTCAGTAGCAGTCACAAACAATCGGCAACAGGCAGATACAGGTACAAAGATGATCCATATTGGGAAAAACACAAAGAGTACGATCATTTCCAAAGGGATTTCTGCAGGCTATAGCAATAACTCCTATCGTGGACTTGTGAAAATTGGAAAACGTGCTGATGGTGCGCAGAATTTTTCACAATGTGATTCACTTTTGATGGGAGATAAATGTGGTGCCCATACGTTCCCCTATCTCGAGGTAGATAATCCCAGCGCCCGTGTAGAACATGAAGCCACCACCTCCAAGATTGGTGAAGATCAATTGTTCTATTGCAAACAGCGCGGCCTGAGCGAAGAAGATGCGATCAATATGATCGTCAATGGATATTGTAAAGAAGTTTTCAACGAACTCCCAATGGAATTTGCAGTAGAAGCCCAAAAGCTTCTCGCGATCAGTTTGGAAGGTAGCGTTGGTTAAATCACAGATTTTAAATAATACGATATATATGAATCCCTTGTTGCAAATAAAAAACTTGCACGTTTCAATTGAAGGTAAACAGATCCTCAATGGATTGAACCTGACAGTGAATCGAGGAGAGGTACATGCGATCATGGGACCTAACGGATCAGGAAAAAGTACATTGGCAAATGTTCTGGCAGGTCGTGAAGAGTATGTAATAGAATCCGGTTCCGTCTTGTATGACGGACACGATTTGTTTTCCATGGAAGTGGATGAACGTGCATTAAGTGGCATTTTCCTGGCGTTTCAATATCCTGTCGAAATCCCAGGCGTCAGTAATTCCAATTTTTTGAAAAGCATCATCAATGCGCATCGTGTGCACAAAGGTCTTTCTGAATTGAATGCCCTTGAAATGCTGAAATACATCAAATTGAAAATGACGGCGATCGATATGGATGCCGATCTGTTAAAGCGATCTCTTAATGATGGCTTCAGTGGGGGTGAAAAGAAGAGAAATGAAATCCTTCAGATGACCTTGCTGGAACCAACGTTAGCTATTCTGGATGAAACAGATTCCGGGCTTGATATTGATGCCTTACGAATTGTAGCCGATGGCGTTAACCTGCTTCGATCTGCTGAACGATCTTTCATTGTTGTAACCCACTATCAGCGACTTTTAAATCATATCGTTCCGGATTATGTACACGTACTTTCCAATGGAAGGATCGTGACAACAGGTGATAAAACACTTGCTTACAAACTGGAAGAAGAAGGATATGACTGGATCCGGGATACCATTCCTGCATCTGTATAACAAACTCATCACGTAATGGCGGAACAGGAAAAAATATTAAAGCATCTCGATAATGTCTTCTTGAATTTTGAAGCGAGCCTGAATGGACTTTCAGGCAAACCGCTTCATGATCTGCAACGACGATCATTTGATGCCCTTCAAAAAGTACAGTTTCCAGACAGGAAGCATGAAGACTGGAAGTATACGTCTGTACAAAAACTGACCGCACCACCCTATCAGTTGCCAACCAACACGCCTGAATATACGGTGCCCTCCATCATTGGTCTTGAATCATATGTAATCCCCATAGTAAATGGGAAAGTATTGTTTCATCAGATTCCCGACACACTGCGTCAGCAAGGAGTTACATTAATTCCGCTTCATGAATCTCTCGAAGATTCATCATGGAAATCCGTTTTTTCAAAATGGGTTTTTTCAGAAAATATTTCTTCTAACCGGGCCTTTGAGTTTCTAAATTTTACATTCCAGGCGAATGGTTTTTTCCTTGACATTCCTAAAAATGTGAAGATTGATCTTCCTATTGAGTTTCGGATCCTTCATGATGAACCCGGAATCACTTTTTCACATCCGCTCTACTTTATTCGGGCAGGTGCCGGCAGTCATGCCAAGATTTTTGAACGATATGAAACCAATACGTTGGGCGATATCTCCAAAGGTGAAAGTCTCATTAACACTGTAGGCTATATCCACCTGGATCAAAACGCATCTCTGGTGCATACAAAATGGCAAAACCTGCCTGAAACACAAAATCTCGTGTATAAACTTTTTGTCACACAATACAGAGACAGCAGGTTCGAAACCTTTGCTTTCGATTATGGTGGTAACCTGCTGCGAAACAATGTAGAGATCGAATTAGAAGGACACAATACATATTCTTCACTCCAGGCTGGATATCTCGCGTCCGGTAGACAAAGCATGGATCACCAGACCCGGATCAATCACAAGGTGGCGTATTGTGAAAGTCATGAATTATACAAAGGCATCATTGACGATCAGTCCAATGCAGCGTTTAATGGTAAAGTATATGTCCATCCGGATGCACAAAAGACAAATGCGTTTCAGCAAAATGATACCCTCGTCTTGTCACAACATGCTTTAATGAACAGCAAGCCCCAGCTTGAGATCTATGCTGATGATGTAAAATGCAGCCATGGTGCAACCATCGGTCAAATGGATGATCGCGCCATTTTCTATTTAAAATCACGCGGCATTGATGCTAACACTGCCAAACATATGCTGAAGCGAGCTTTCATAGCTGAAGTATTAGAGAAAGTACCTGACGAATCCATCCGGAATTATATTGGATCTCAAATGATCATCGAATCATGAATACGCTTTCTTCCAACATAGTGACCCAGGATTTTGATGTGAATGCTATTCGCAAAGATTTTCCAATACTGTCGCGCTCGATACATGATCAGCCCTTAGTATATCTGGATAATGCAGCATCGAGCCAGAAGCCCTGGCAGGTCATTGATAAAATGGATCAGTACTATTTTACGACCCATGCCAATGTACATCGGGGTGTTCACACCTTAAGCCAGGAAGCAACCGATCAGTTTGAATTATCGCGGAAAATTATAGCCACTTTTATTGGTGCACCTTCGGAAACAGAAGTGATATTTACAAAAGGTACCACAGAGTCTATCAACCTGGTTGCCTATAGTTTCGGTCTGTCCCAACTTCATGCCGGAGATGAAGTAATCGTTTCTGCTTTGGAACACCATTCGAACATAGTGCCCTGGCAGATCGTTTGTGGCATGCGGAATGCTGTCATCAAAGTGATCCCCATTAACCCGGCCGGCGAAATTGACCTGGATTGGTTTGAAAAAAATATTTCGGAGAAAACAAAGATTGTATCGATAGCGCATGTAAGTAATGCATTAGGAACAATTAATCCGGTTGAAGAAATAATCCGCATCGCTCATGACCGGGGTATTCCCGTCATGCTGGATGGAGCTCAGGCGACTCCGCATATGCCCATCAATGTCAAAGATCTTGATGTTGATTTTTATGCATTTTCCAGTCATAAAATGTATGGCCCTACTGGCATTGGAATCCTCTACGGAAAATCATCATGGCTTAACGCTCTCCCTCCATGGCAGGGTGGCGGTGAAATGATCGAGGAAGTTAAATGGTCTGGCACTACGTACAATAAACTTCCCTTTAAGTTTGAAGCAGGTACTCCGGATATGGCAGGTGCCATTGGCCTCGCAGCTGCATGTGAATATATTTCCTCCATGGATCGTAAAGCACTAATGACTTACGAACAAATGTTATTAGAGACCTGTACAAACTCAATGCGTCAGGTACCTGGTCTCATTCCCGTAGGGACGGCAGCTCAGAAGGCTTCTGTATTCTCATTCAATATCAAAGACGTACATCCATATGATCTCGGCACCATGCTGGATCAGCAGGGCATTGCCGTGCGCACAGGTCATCATTGCACACAACCCCTGATGGATTTTCTTTGCATTCCGGGTACCGTCAGAGCTTCATTTGCTATTTACAATACCGTGGAAGAAATTGAGCGTTTAGTTCAGGCAACATTAAAAGCAGTTAAAATTTTGTCATGATGCTCACACAGGTATCCGACATACAACGCGTTCAGGACGAAGTCGTCGAGGAGTTTTCTCACTTCAGCGACTGGACTGAAAAATATGAATACCTGATTGACCTGGGTAAAGCTTTACCTCCGTTACCTGAACAGTACAAAAATGATTTGCATTCGGTGAAAGGATGTCAGTCAAAAGTGTGGTTGCACGCTGATGTAAAAGATGGGAAACTGTATCTCAATGCAGATAGTGATGCAGCAATTACAAAAGGAATTATTGCATTATTAATCCGCGTGTATTCAGGTCAAAAGACAGAAGAGATCAGCCAGGCTAATTTATTTTTTATCGATGCCATTGGTCTCCAGTCACACTTGTCTCCTACCCGATCCAATGGATTGAAAAGTATGATTCAGCATATCCGGTCATATGCACACCATCTGCCAGCACAAAAATCAGATACTTCCTCTCCCCTTTCAAAAGAAGAACAGCAGGAAAAAATGATCGAACAAATCAAGCGTGTATATGATCCGGAAATTCCGGTTGACATCTACGAGCTTGGATTGATTTATTCGCTTACAGTAGATGATCAAGGCAAAGCTGATGTCATCATGACGCTCACATCCCCTGCCTGTCCTGTCGCCGGTAGTTTACCATTGGAAGTGCAGGAACGCCTGCTTGAACTTGATTTTGTCAACGATGTAGAACTCAAGCTCGTCTGGGAACCTGCATGGAATAAAGAACGGATGAGTGATGAAGCTAAAATGGCTTTGGACATGTTTTAAAAAATGAACGGATTATGAAAATTTCAGCCCAGGATGAATATGGATTGCGGATCCTCCTTCAGATCGCTCGCGCACATTCGGAAGAAGGTCTTAACCTGCCCCAGATCAGTGAACTTGAGAATATTTCACAAGCCTACGCCGCCAAGATTACACGCCTGCTTCGAATTGCCGGATTTATACAAAGTATCAGAGGACACAAGGGTGGATACATACTTGCTATGCCTGCAAGTGAAATTAAAATCAACCAGGTACTTCGCTCCATGGGTGGTGCCATCTATGATGAAAATTTCTGCGGCCAACATACCGGAAAACTTTCACTCTGCACAAACTCTGTGGATTGTTCATTACGCTCCTTGTGGACAATCCTACAATTGAATGTGGATAAACTGCTCGATCAGATTTCGATCAAGGATTTAATGAAATCAGAAATTCAGGTAAATGCGAACCTTGCAAGGATATCCGAAAAAATCACGCAGGTAATCTGATGATTTGTTATCAGAATTTAAAAAATGACCTCATGATATTTTGCTTTCCGTCAGAAGCAATAGCATAGTAAAATCCAGGTCGAAGTTGGAGTACATCTATACTTTCTCCTGATACCAGATGTTCTGAAAACATAACCTGCCCTAACAGGTTGATAACGAAAAGTTGCCACTCCATCGATTCTTCACCTGATATCAACAGTTGTTGATCATTTACATCATATTCCAACCGGGCGAGATGAATTGGATGCTCTTCTGTAGAAGTGTTTACACATGCATCGAGCTGGATGCAATATGCCCTGCGTACTAAGGAGCAATCCGTGATAAAAGGGTTGATCTTTCCATCCTGATAAACAGCTACTCTATCATTACGTAATAATTCAAATTCATCCGCAGGATCCTGCTCATGCCACGTACACAGATCAGCCTTCATCTGGTCAAAATAATTAGGATCTGCAGCCACTGCATCATCCCGGTAGATCGTCCAGAAATAAAACATCGCCCTTGCGATGTCACCTTTTACAGATTCCCTGGGTTCAAATGATCCGGAAACAAACTCACTATATGCATCAATATTCGTGTTAGGCTTTGCGGACATTTCAATGCCCAGATAGTACCAGTGGTTCGTCACGTTATCTGCGATCTGGCGATAAGGAAAGTCAGCCCGATCGGAATTAATCGCTACTCTCGAAGGAAACAAATGGTACATATTCATATTCCCATCCGTTCCATCGCCTGCTCCTTTTGCTTGTGGCCATCCATGTTCAAGGTTGATGGATTCAGTTTGGTTACCGCTACCAAAAATATATTGGGATGGGTCCACTCCGATTGGAAGATCATGTGCCAAACCGGAATAAATGCACCTTACACTATCATCTTCAATAAATACTTTAGCGTATAAGGTGTCCTTGACCTGTGTATCATTCAATAAAAACTGGGGCGTATACGCATTTTGCAATGCTTCCACTAACACTTCACCCTCCAGTCCGGGAAAGATCTGGGCAGCTAACTCTCCCGACAGAAAAGTAAATAACCCAAATATTAAGACCCGTACTATTCTTGTTACTCGTTTCATATCGGCTGCAAAATAAAAAAGAAATGCCCGAAACTGTCAGCAGCTTCAGGCATCAAAAGATCTTATGTGATATTTCTAAAAACTAAAATCAATAGAGGTGCGCCGATGCAATTGGGTCGTGATCATGCGATGCTTACTGCCTATGCCCGTTTTAACTAAAACAGTGTATTGGCCTGGTTCAAGATCCTCTACCAGTATAGAGCCCTCATTGTCTGTATAAAAACTCTGCAGGGGTAATTGCGTCACATCATTTGTCCCAATATTGCCCTCATACAATAAGATTTCAGCATTGGAAATAAATGATACATATTGACTCGTGGCACCGCATCCGAGCTCAGAACTTTCATTTTTCCACTCCAGCGTGCTTACCCGCACCTTGATCTCTGACTTCTCCGGGCTGTTGATGATGTCTCTCCCGAGATCAATGGAATCTTTAGAACACGAAGTCAGCAGGAAAATGCCCATGGTAACGAGAAGGATATTTTTCATCTGAAGTTGGTTTTGAATTAACGGAACCTCAATATAAAAAATATTCTGATCATCCTACTAGTGGATGACCAGCGACGTCGCCTTACGTCATCTTCTTTTATGCCAGGTTTGAAAATGAAAATGGAAGACTTATTGGACTTTAAAGTCAACCGTAATCGTACCACACTGCTCTTCAATTTCAGCAGATGTGAATTTGAATTGAAGGGCTGCTTTACGCGCGATGTCTTTAAGTTCTGAATCTGTTGTAGTTGAACCTTTCTGAGTATAATCAGCCTTGATCACTTTTCCGGACTTGTCAACACAGACACTGATCACAACACGACCTGTCTTTTGACTTCCATCACGAATCTTTGGTTCATGCAGCACACCCCTGTTTCCTAAACCACCACCGACGCGACCACTTCCTTTACTGATTCCTTCCAGTGCTTTTGCATTTGGGTCTCCATTCGGATCGCCCTGGCTTCCCGGTTTGCCGGTATTTCCTTTGCCCCCGCCACCGAGAAGGTCTCCGTACGATTTTTTAGTCTTGTTATAACTTTCCTGGCGTTGTGCTTCTTCAGCTGCTTTGCGCTGCGCATCGGCCTGTGCCTGCTTTTTAGCTTCAGCTTCCCTGACCCTTACAACGTCCTGCTCATTGCTCGTGATGACTTTACTGCTTACGAATTTTTGTGGCGTGCGTGCGGCCATTTCCTGCTTCACCTCCTCTTTAGGTTGAGGTTCAGGTGCCGGTTCAGGAATTGTTGACTCGCCTTTGGGGGTTTCTTCACCCTGGCCTTCATCCGCCAGTCCAAGATTGACAAGAAGACCTTCTTCCTCTTCCGGTGGTGGTGTAGAAGCCAGAATCGGAAGAAAAAGTACAGCTACCAGGACGAGATGTGTGATAAAACTAGCCATCCATCCTTTGCCCTGAGATTTCGTTTCTTCCGAATTCATATAAGAACTCAAATTCGCCATCTGATTGTCCATGAGGTGCTTATTTACAACGAGTGGCAATATGCCAATGGTACATGAAGTGGTAAAATTAGAGTTTTATTCTCATATTATATAAATATTTAATGTGTAAATGAATTGCCTCTCAGGACAGGTTGAGTCCTTATCTTTCTGGCCTTAGAAAAACACAAGTATGCGTGCGATAAAAAAAATAGCAGTTCTTGGATCGGGTGTAATGGGTGCAGGAATTGCAGCTCATATGGCCAATTCAGGTTACCAGGTCATGATGCTTGACCTGCCTTCCGAAGGACCCAGGAAAAATAAGATCGCTGAGGAGGCCCTGGCTACAGCGATCAAACAAAAACCGGCACCCTTCTACCATCAAAATTTTATCCAACGCATTACGACTGGGAATTTTGATGATCATCTCACCCTGGTAAAGGATTCCGACTGGATCATTGAAGTTATTGTGGAGCGTCTGGATATTAAAAAATCTCTTTTTGAAAAAGTAGATACTCTTAGACGCAAAGGTTCCATCGTAAGTTCGAATACATCCGGAATTCCAATACACCTGATGGCAGAAGGCCGATCTGAAGACTTTCGAAAAAACTTCCTGGGTACGCACTTTTTTAATCCTCCACGCTACTTGCGATTGTTAGAAATCATTCCAACGCCGGATACAGATCCTGCTTTGGTAAATTTTATGATGGAGTTTGGTGACAGGCAACTTGGAAAACAAACAGTGCTGTGTAAAGACACGCCCGCATTCATTGCCAATCGTGTTGGTGTGTATAGCATGGCACGTATCTTTCAATTGACAGAAGAACTCGATCTTCCGATATCAATTGTTGACAAACTCACAGGTCCCGCGATAGGCAGACCCAATACAGGCACGTTTCGACTGGCTGATTTAGTCGGCCATGATACCGGTGTCAAGGTCATGCAGGGTATTCAACAAAATTGTCCTACTGATGAACAGGCTGGCGCATTCAATGTACCCGCGTACATGCAGTTTTTATTAGACCATAAATTTTTAGGAAATAAAACCGGGCAGGGATTTTATAAAAAAGGTGATGGAAAAGATGCAAAAGGTAAAACAGAATTTTTATCACTTAATCTGAAAACATTGGAATATGGCAAGGATCCAAAAATGGATTTGCCTTCATTAGGCCTAGTAAAACAAATCGAAGATCCGATTAAACGTATTAAGGCGATATACAATTCAAAAGACAATGGCGGTTTGTTGGTCCGAAAACATCTCCTCGGACTTTTCTCATATGCAAGTCATCGTATTCCTGAAATTGCAGATCACATCAATAGTATTGATGATGCATTAAAAGCAGGTTTTGCATGGTCATACGGTCCATTCGAATATTGGGACATCATAGGATTGAGTGAGGGCATACGTGATGCCAAAGAAGAAGGACTTCCGATTGCACCCTGGGTTGAAAATATGGAGGCTAAAGGATTTACCTCATTTTATCAATATCAAAATGGGAAAACACATATCTATAATCCTGCTATTGAAGACTATCAATCTGTCGCCGGTGCAGAAAGCAAGATCAACCTGGGTGCATTAAAAGACAAAGCGCCTGTGTACAAAAATGATGAGATGGTTCTGCACGACATCGGAGATGGTGTGTTGTGCCTGGAGTTTAAAAGTAAAGCCAATGCCCTCGGAGAAGGTATTCTCAGGGGACTAAATGAATCCATACGCATAGCTGAAGATGATGGCTGGAAAGGTCTCGTCATTGGCAACCAGGCTACCAATTTTACAGTTGGTGCAAACCTGATGCTGATTGGCATGATGGCATTCCAGGAGGAATGGGATGAGCTGCAAACAGCCGTTTCCTACTTCCAGCAAACCTCCATGCGGTGTCGTTATTCTTCTATTCCTGTCGTTCTTGCCAGCCAGGGGTACACCTTCGGAGGAGGATGTGAAATAGCCATGCATTGTGATGCCGTGGCCGCTGCGGCTGAATCCTATATTGGTCTTGTGGAAGCAGGTGTAGGACTTATACCGGGAGGCGGAGGTACTAAAGAATTTGCTGTTCGCCTTTCTGATTCGTTTGATCCGGGTGAAGTGCAAATTCCTGCTTTGATAGATCGATGTAAAACGATCGGTACAGCATCTGTGGCTACATCTGCGTATGAAGCTTTTGATTTGGGATATCTGATCAAAGGCCGTGATGAAGTTGTGATGAACTTACGTTCGAATATTTCCGAAGCAAAGAAAAAAGTTCTTGACCTCTGCGATCATTATGTCATGCCCATTCCGCGCAAAGACATCACCGTCTTAGGCCGGGGTGGCCTCGCAGCACTTTACGCCTTTGCCAATGAATTTAAGCACGGCAATTATGGTTCTGAACATGATATCAAAATCGTACATAAATTGGCATGGGTCCTCTGTGGCGGCGATCTGACAGGCTCTCAACTCGTGACAGAAGAATATCTCCTGGATCTCGAGCGCGAAGCTTTCCTCTCTCTCTGTGGAGAAGTTAAAACACAACAACGAATTCAATATATGCTGGAGAATGGAAAGCCATTGCGAAATTGATTGGTCAGTAGTCAGTGGTCAGTGGTCAGTCGTCAGTGGTCAGTGGTCAGTGGTTGATTTCGTGACGTGAATCGATAAATCCAAAAACCAAAAACTAAAATCTAAAAACTAAAAACTAAAAACTAAAATCTGGAATCTAAAATCTAAAATCTAAAATCCAAAATCTAAAATCCAAAATCTAAACATGTATATCATCAAAGCATATCGCTCCGCAATCGGTAAATCAGGAAGAGGTGGTTTTAGAAACTACAGGTCGGATGATCTGGCAGTAGATGTCATACGCCACCTCATGGCACAGGTACCTGAACTGGATCCTGCACTCATCGATGATGTAATCGTTGGATGTGCAAATCCGGAAGGCGAACAAGGTCTGCAGATCGGTCGCCAGATATCCATGCGTGCGCTCGGCCACGACGTGCCCGGCATGACGGTCAACCGGTATTGTGCGTCAGGTCTTGAAACGATTTCTATCGCTGCTGCAAAAATAAAAGCCGGCATGGGCCATTGTTATATCGCCGGCGGAACTGAATCAATGAGTATGATTCCCATGACAGGGTACAAATTTGCCCCCAGTTATAAAGTCGCATCTACAACACCGGATTACCTGGTCAGTATGGGTGCAACTGCAGAAGCGGTAGCAGGTAAATATGGAATCACTCGGGATGATGCGGATGCATTTGCCTATCGCTCTCATGTGCAGGCAGCGAATGCTCTCGACAATGGATATTTTAAAGATCAGATCGTTCCTATCCATGTTGATCATGTCATTTTCGAAGACGGTAAAAAGAAATCATCTTCTTTCGTGGTAGATACGGATGAAGGTGTAAGACGAGACACTTCGATAGAGGCCTTATTAAAACTAAAACCTGTTTTTAAACAAGGTGGTGTTGTAACTGCAGGCAATTCATCACAGACATCAGATGGTGCTGCCTTCGTCATAGTCATGAGTGAGGAATTAATGAACTCATTGAACCTTACACCAATTGCACGTCTGATATCCTGCAGTGTCGCAGGCGTCGATCCGCTGTATATGGGT
>JBBREG010000029.1:0-21478 GCA_038203125.1 Chitinophagales bacterium | reverse complement strand
GTAGTGTAATTTGCATTTCTTTTTCTTCTGTTGTAGCCCGTATTACTTCTCTTGGAAGGACAGTAGGTGAGCCGTCATGTGACAGGAATGTATTGACACCGATGATCGGATACTCACCTGAATGTTTAAGTGTCTCATAATACAGGCTTTCTTCCTGGATCTTGCCTCGTTGATACATCGTCTCCATCGCACCCAACACACCTCCCCGTTCTGTAATACGATCAAATTCCAGCAGCACTGCTGCCTCCACCAGATCTGTGAGTTCTTCAATAATAAATGCACCCTGTAGCGGGTTTTCATTCTTCGCGAGACCTAATTCATGATTGATGATCATCTGGATCGCCATGGCACGCCGTACACTTTCTTCGGTAGGTGTCGTGATGGCTTCATCATACGCATTGGTGTGCAGACTGTTGCAGTTATCATAGATCGCATATAATGCCTGCAGCGTGGTACGGATATCATTAAATGAAATCTCCTGCGCATGCAGTGAACGGCCACTGGTCTGGATATGATATTTTAATTTTTGCGACCGGTCATTTCCTCCGTATTTATATTTCATCGCTTTGGACCAGATACGACGGGCTACGCGACCTATAACCGCATATTCAGGATCAACTCCATTGGAAAAGAAAAAAGAAAGATTGGGTGCAAAATCATCGATGGCTAATCCTCTTGACAAATAATACTCAACAAACGTAAATCCATTAGCAAGTGTAAAGGCTAATTGTGTTATTGGGTTCGCACCTGCTTCAGCTATATGATATCCGGAAATGGAAACCGAATAAAAGTTTCGAATATTCTCATCAATAAAATATGCCTGCATATCCCCCATCAACCGCAATGAAAATTCAGTAGAAAAGATGCAGGTATTTTGCGCCTGATCTTCTTTCAGAATATCAGCCTGCACGGTTCCCCGAACAGAATTCAGCGCTTTGGATTTTAGTTGTTGATACACATCCTGATCCAGCACTTCATCACCCGTGATGCCCATCAGCATCAGGCCCAGACTATTATGACCTTCCGGAATGGAAGTATCATACTTCGGACGAGCCAAATCCAGGTCATCATACTTCAGTTTCAAAACCCGTTCGACGTGTTCTTCAAGATGGTGCTCTCTAATGTATATCTCACATTGCTGATCGATGGCAGCATTCATAAAAAAAGCACAAATTGTGGCAGCGGGTCCATTGATGGTCATCGAAACAGATGTCTTCGGATCGCATAGGTCAAATCCGGAATACAAACGTTTAGCATCATCCAACGAACATATACTTACGCCTGAGTTTCCAATCTTGCCATAGATATCCGGACGATGATCAGGGTCTTCACCGTATAACGTTACACTGTCAAAGGCTGTTGATAATCTGTTGGCAGGCATGTCCTTTGAGAGGTAATGGAATCTTCGGTTCGTACGCTCGGGTGCACCTTCGCCGGCAAACATCCTTGTTGGATCTTCACCTTTACGTTTGAATGGAAAAATTCCTGCTGTAAATGGAAAGCTGCCCGGCAGATTTTCCTGCGTCACCCATTGCACCAGTGAGCCCCAATCTTCTGTAGTGGGTAATGCCACCACGGGAATTTTTGTTCCTGCAAGTGAGCGTGAAAATGTTTCAACTTTGATCACTTTTCCCCTTACGCTGTAGGAGAAGTCATCATCTACATATGTGTGTTTAATCTGTGGCCACTCTTCGATCCACCGCCATATATCACCATCGAGATCTTGTCTGAGTCTGTCAAATTCTGCACGCAAATCTTTGACCATCTCAGGTTTTTCTGATGATTCAAAATGCCTCGCTGATTCCTTCAGTGCATACAATACGGCTGCCTTTTTACTTTCCTTATTTCCCCAATCATCATAGTGCCGATTATTTTCTGCTATCTCAGATAAATATCGAACCCGATGTGGTGGTATAATGTAAATCTTTTCACTATCGCCGGTTTTGAAAGGAAATGTTGTGTGAAGTGGTGCATTTGCTTTTTCTTCCAGCACATTCATGATCTTCATATACAGCGCGTTCGTACCGGGATCGTTAAACTGTGATGCAATCGTTCCGAAGACAGGTACGTTGTCATCCGTTACATCCCACAATTCATGATTGCGTTTGTATTGTTTCCGTACATCCCGCAGTGCATCGAGTGCACCTCGCTTATCAAATTTATTGATCGCAATCACATCGGCAAAATCGAGCATGTCAATTTTTTCGAGTTGTGACGCGGCGCCAAATTCAGGTGTCATGATATACAAAGACACATCTGCATGATCTACGATTTCCGTATCGGACTGACCGATTCCTGAGGTTTCCAGGATAATCAAATCAAAGCCTGCGGTCTTCAGAATATCAATGGCCTGCTGAATGTGTTTTGAGAGTGCAAGATTGGACTGACGCGTAGCCAATGAACGCATATACACGCGTTGAGACGCTAATGCATTCATGCGGATCCTGTCACCTAACAGAGCACCACCTGTCTTCCGTTTGCTTGGATCTACAGAAATCACCGCCAGATCATTTTCGGGAAAATCCAGCAGATAACGTCTGATGATCTCATCGATCATACTTGATTTGCCGGCACCTCCCGTTCCTGTAATACCAAGTACGGGTACGTTAGAAATTTTTGCAGAAGCAGATATCTCCGTCGTCCAATGTGCATTTTGCTCCGGAAAATTTTCAACGGCCGTGATCATCCGTGATATCGCGAGATGATCTTTTGAAGAAAGTTTTTTGATCTGGCCATTTAATGTTTCTCCTAATGGGAAATCACATTTTTCCAACACATCATTGATCATCCCCTGCAAGCCCATATGCCTGCCATCATCCGGTGAATAAATCCGGGTGATACCATATGCCTGTAAATCAGCTATTTCATCAGGGAGAATGGTGCCCCCACCTCCGCCAAAAATTTTGATATGACCTGCTCCTCGTTCGCGAAGCATATCAAAAATGTATTTGAAGTATTCATTGTGACCACCCTGGTAGGATGTCAATGCGATGCCCTGCACATCTTCCTGGATAGCAGTGTCGACAATTTCCTGTGCACTCCGGTTGTGACCCAGGTGAATGATTTCGGCACCTGATCGTTGCATGATGCGGCGCATGATATTGATGGCAGCATCGTGCCCGTCAAAAAGGGATGCGGCGGTGACAATCCGGATATGATGTTTTGGCTGGTATGCTGTTGCGACTTGTTGCGGTTCCATGTAGGTTTTACAAGTTAAGAAAATGGGGAGGCCTCAAGATACGGAATCGGTCAGTAGTCAGTAGTCAGGCTTGCACTGAGCGGAGTCGAAGTGTCAATGGTGAATGGCTTGCACTGAGCGGAGTCGAAGTGTCAATGGTGATGGCTTGCACTGAGCGGAGTCGAAGTGTCAATGGTGAATGGCTTGCACTGAGCGGAGTCGAAGTGTCAATGGTGAATGGCTTGCACTGAGCGGAGTCGAAGTGTCAGTGGTGGATCGTGAGTCGATTGGACGTTTGCTATTGTCAAAAGGATAGAACCATCAATCCAGAATCTCCAGAAACTCATTTAGTATCATCGCTGTGGCTCCCCAAATGATATGATTCTCCACGTGGAAACAAGGCACATGATTCAGTGTAACTCCTGGCGTCAGCGATATCTTCGTGACCTGGCGGGCGTCAACGGATCTCAATGCAGCCAGCGGTACCTCCAGGATTTCTTCAATCTCTGATTCCTGCCGGACCATCACAGGTGGTTTCGCCAGGAAGGCCACAAAGGGGTATACCAGAAATTTACTGACTGTAATATAAAGTGGCGTGATAGCCCCCAGCACATCCACTGTCGTCAGGTCCAGGGCGACTTCTTCCCGAGCTTCACGGAGTGCCGTATACATGAGGTCACGGTCATCCGTTTCATGTTTACCACCTGGAAATGCGATCTGACCGGCATGTTTATCAGATTCATGACCTGACCCCCTGCGTATGAATACAATATGAAATCCTTCATTGGGCTTTTCATATAGGCAGATCAGAACAGCAGCGTTGCGTGTCGTATCGGGGTAAATAGTGGGTTCGACTTTCCGAACGGCATGTGCCATCCGCAGGTGAGCATCAATACCGGGAAGCGAATGACGGCTCACCCGATCGTGAAGAACGTCAATAAATGCAGGTCTCAATAGCGATGGTGTCATGCTACGTTAACTACGATTACCCTGATTACGGTCTATCCGTCGTAAGAAACTGTGGTCTATTTATTGGATTCCTGGAGATATTTATCCAGCGCCATTGACATGGATGATATACCGGGTGCCGGGGCCACCACATCAATCCGTAATTGTTTTTCCTCTGCTGCTTTGGCTGTAATGTTTCCAAAAACCGCAATACGTGTGTTGTTCTGTTGGAAATCAGGAAAGTTCTCAAACAAAGATTCGATACCCTGCGGACTGAAGAAGATCAGCATGTCATAAAAGATGTCGCGGAGATCGGACAGATCACTTGACACAGATTTATACATAATGGCTGACTCAAAATTTACTTCTTTCTGCTTCAGGTAATCGATCACATCCTCCTTGCCCAGATTAGAACAAGGCACCAGAAAGCGTGTCGTGGACTTATGCTTTTGGATGGAGTTCGCCAGATCCTGGATTGAACGCTCACCTACGAATACCTTGCGTTTCCTGTACTGGATGAATTTCTGGAGGTAGTGCGCCACGGTTTCAGAAGTACAGAAGTATTTCATGTCCTGCGACACCTTCACCCGCATTTCCTCACAAATCCGGAAGAAGTGGTCGATGCTGTTTTTACTCGTCATCACGATCGCCTGGAACTCGTCAGGACGAATCCGGTTTTTCCGAAATTCCTTCTCAGTGACTGCTTCTACGTGATTGAACGGGCGCCAGTCAATGTGGATACCATATTTTTTTTCAATATCGTAGTAAGGCGATCGTTCTGGTTTAGGTTGTGAGACCAGGATGGTCTTCACGGTTCGTTTGGTGGTTGAATTGGGACTTGCTTTAATACTGTTTGTACCCATTTAGCGGTTATTAATGACTCAGTCTCTACCAGAAAAGCTTCGAAATTGCCAAAAGGGGCAAAATTTCGATGGCGCAAAGATAAACAAAAAAGAGAAAAAGACTATTCGCGATTAAATGTCTTGCTGTGAGCAGCCACCGCAACTGTCGCATCAGGTAGGCGATCAGTGCAACTGTAATACCAATGTAAATCAAGGGTTTAGCTAATGTTTCGGGGCCGAAATTGAGCATTACATTGACTGGTAAAAGGACCAATCCAACCATGATGTTAAAGATGCTGACATCAAATCCAAACAGGGTCATTTCCTTATCATTATTGAAGAGCCACTTCAAATAACTGATCATGCTGTGCCTTACCATATAAATCGCCGAAACTAATAACATGCAGCTCCAGATATTATCCAATAAGGTCCCCTCGTAGCCAAAAGTTATCATTGTATGATATAAAAAGATGCCTGCCTGGACGATAAACACCGCATACCCCATTAAGAGAAGGATCTGCCGCATTGTGTTTCGCTGATTGCGATGATGGAGTGAACTGTAATTTTCATTTGAAATAACCCGCCACAGGTCCCTGACGAAGCTTCTTTCCACATTCACGATGAATATGAGGAATAGCAAACTGAGGAGCAGGAAGAAGATCTGAAGACCTTTTAATGAAGTTGGCCTGGGTGTTGGTAAGGAGGGTTTAGTTACAACCGGTTTTTTAGCAGCAGAATCAATTTTGGTCGGAGCTACCTCTTTTTGTTCCTCTTCATTTGTGATGTCAAAAGGATTGGAAGAAGTAGAACTAAAACTATCTGTCTTAAAAGTCGTATCCGGTTGAATTTCAGTTACTTCCTCAACTTGAGTGACTTGCGTTTGAGTCTTTACTGTATCCTTCGTCGCGGGTGGAACCGGCGCTGTAGAAACAGGAAGGTTCGGTTTCCGGTATTTAAGATCAAAGGGGTTGGATTGATTTTGTGCAATCGTCAAAAACGGTAAAGCCAAAACGGCAATCAAACCCAGGATCCTGAACATGGGTCAAATTTACCTTTTCTGAAGATTATCTGAGGACGGTTATATCTCCGGTGAGGTGAATTGGGGTTCCGCTATCAAAAACAGCATCCATTTTATAGACATATACACCTGCATTGACGGGCGAATTTCTGAAGCTCCCATCCCAGCTCTTTGCCATATCAGAAGGTGAAAAATCTTTTGCTTCAAAAATTTTGCTGCCCCATCGATCAAAAATCTCAAGCAGGTGGATTGTGGTAAGACCATCTCCAGCACCTATGATGAACCGATCATTAATTCCATCGCCGTTCGGTGAAAAAACGGTTGGAACAAAAATATTATCAATTTCTTCTTCTATCACTTCTACCGTAACCAAAAGATCATCGGTGGCTGTACATTGATTTTCATTCGTAACCACAACTGTGTACGTAGTGGTGGCAAGAGGTGAAACAATTATTTCTGGACAAGTAATACAACTGCTCACTCCTGCCCAATCAAAAATCGTAATGGCTGGATCTGTTTGTGCGGTCAGGCTTATTGAATCCCCCAATATAATATTCACATCAGGTCCTAAATTCACTATGACAGGTAACGGCGAGGTGAGCGTAACGGTTGTGTCCCGCGTACAACCCAATGAATCCATCACAGTAATCGTTTGAATACCACTGCATGCCAGCGTAAACAAAGTTATGTTGGTGAAATTCCCATCTCCAAAATCAAACAGGAGACTGGAAGGTGCGTTGAGGATATCAATCGTTCCATTACAATCATTAACACATAAGGGGGGCATACTTGTCAACTGAAGTTGAGTAATGTTTAATTCACTACGGGTAATTGTCACAGAATCATAGGCAACACATCCTGCAATATTCTGAGTAACTTTTAGAATATAAACTCCTTCAGTTAAAGCAGTGATTTCAGACGCATCTGTTGAACCCTCGAGAGTTCCATTAATCGATGACCACAAGTATTCAAATGTTGGTCCGTTAGATGAACCCAGTGCACTTAATGTAACACCCTGTACAATACAACCCAATAACTGATCTTCTCCAGCTATTGCCAAAGGAGCTTTATAAAATGTGACCGGAGTACCCGGAGATATATCAAGACATGGATCATTTAATTGTGGTAGTCCGCCTGCACCTTCATCACCTATAACTGCTGAAATAAAATACGTTGTACCTGCCATCATACCAGCAAGAAACTGGAATTCAGGCGAGGTATTCCATGAAATAATTCCTCCCGGAATATTTCCATCATGGAGAATGAATGCAATTGTATCATTTCCATCCACAACCCCATCGCCATTATAGTTGGCAGTAACTGTACCTTCTACACACGCTACCAATGGCGTGACCTCCATCGTTCCAGCTTCTGATGTGCAACTACAAAGTATCTGTCCGGAGATGACCTGTGATGTACACCCATCTAAATCAATCACCTGGAACAAATACGGATCTCCTGCAGGAATAAGTGCTGATAAAAAAGTGGATCCGGGGACCTGTGTTCCATCTACTGTATAGGGTGCAGTACCGCCAGAAATATTAAAGCTTACAGTATAAGCACTATTTATGTTATTGCAATCATTTAGTTGATTGATGATCAGTGGACTGTCATGAAATATTATAGCTACACTGTCTTCTGCCATACATCCATTTTGTGAAATTGCATAACTCAGCGTGTACGCACCCGGAATGGCTACCTCAATCATTGTCGTCGGATTATTAATATCAGTAAACTGTGGTGTACCCGGACCTGAAATCAAAGTCCAGGAGCCAAAACCTGAAGCTTCCAACGTTGTGGTAAAACCACATAACTCCTGATCTGGCCCGGCATTTATGGATGGCGTCGTTGTGGTGACTACGGGCAGACAAAGAGGGGTTGACATACCACACAGGTTTGATGACACTACACACACATCACCACCGGAGGTGCCATTCCATTCAATGACAATACTGGTTGTTCCTTGTCCGGATGTGATCAAAGCGCCACCAGAGACAGACCATAGATATGTAACAGCTCCTGTCGGTGGGGCAATGGAATATGAACTGGTACCATCAGCACATGGATCAGGTTGACCATTGACCGGTCCTGAAACAACTGGTGCGGTGGTAATGATAATATCAAGTGATGCTGCAGGCAATGATCCGCAACTGTTGGAGACAACTAATTGGACCACACCTCCGCCGGAAGTTCCCCAATCCACTTCTATTGAAGTTGTATTTTGCCCTGAGAGGATATTAGCATTTGTGGGAACACTCCACGCATACGATGTTGCACCTGGGAGTGTGTTAACTGAATATGTACTGACAGCGCCTTCACATAAACCCGTTGAGCCGGTAATATTTGGCGTGCCGATCGGAAGATTAAGGACAGTTACCAATATAGTGTCAATACTGGACAAACCTGAAGTAATATCGGTAGCGGTTACGCTATATGAAGTGGTGACTACAGGACTAACATTGATACTTGTTGTCATTTCACCATTGCTCCAGGTATATTGTAAAGTGAATGGTCCAGGTACAGAGGCGTTAATGGTAGCCGTTTCACCTTCACAAATAATTATATCAGGACCCAGGTCCACAGAAGGTGCTTCGTTGACAAAGACCGTGACATCATCGACATCAGAGCATCCGTTGACAGTCACTGTAACGACGTACATTGTAGTGACTCCAGGTGTCACAGAAATCTGACTTGTTGTTTCGCCTGTACTCCATACATAAGAACCACCCCCTGTAGCAGTCAATGTTGCTGATTCACCGGTCAGGATAAAAATATTGGTTCCTGCATTGGCGAAAGGAATCGGATTTACAATTACGGTCGTTACATCCGTCGATGTACATCCATTATTATCGGTAACCGTAAGATGGTACGAAGTAGTCCCACCGGGAGCAACATCTATTGTTTGTGTGGCTTCTCCTGTACTCCATTCATAATTTCCACCACCGGAAGCATTGAGTGAAACAGATGTTCCTTCACAAATAGTCTGATCAGGTCCTGCATCCGCTTGCAGGACAGTATTGACCTGAACTGTAATATCATCCTGGTCGGTACATCCATCGCTATTGGTTACCGTGACTGTATAGGTCGTAGTGATAATTGGAGAAACAATGATCGTTTCTACAGTCTGCCCTGAATTCCATAAATAGGTAGCTCCTCCGGCAGCAGTAAGTGTTACAGAAGCTCCTTCACATATTGCTTCATTGGATCCGGCATCGGCAGTCGGTGATGGTAGCACAAAAACTTCTGCATCGTCTTCATCTGTACAACCTGCAATCGTAACCGTAACAGTGTATGTTGTATTACTATTTGGACTGACTGTGATGGATGATCCATTTTGACCATTGCTCCAGAGATATGTAGCAGGTGTTGTCCCACCTGTTGCTGTTAGCGATGCAACGTTTCCAGAACATAAATCAATATCAGGACCAGCACTTGCAACCGGAATGGCGTTGACTGTCACTGTTATAACATCTGTGTCAGTGCAATCAAACTGGTTTGTAATTGTAACAGTGTAATTAGAAGTAGTAAGCGGTGTAACTGTAATAGTTGCGCCGGATTCATTTGTGCTCCATTCGTATGTGCCGGGTCCGGTGAGACCTGTTGCGATTAAGGTGACGGATTCTCCATCGCAAATTGTTTCATCAGTTCCTGCATTTGCATTTGGAGTCGGATTGACTACTACCTGTACACTCGCCGTAGATGAACATCCGGCATCCGTTACAGTAACTACATATGTTGTGGTTGACGGCGGAGTGACATTAATCGTAGTTGTGTTTTGACCGCTGCTCCACATGTATGTTGAACCACCTGAAGCTGTAAGAGAGACATTCGTCCCTGCACAGATTTCTTCATCCGGACTTACAGTGGCTGTTGGAATTGGATTCACTGTGATCTCAACCGATGCTTCATCAGAACATGATCCTTGAGTCACTGTCACAGTATATGTAGTGGTATTTCCTGGGGTGACATTAATACTTGAGCTTCCTGCGCCTGTGCTCCATTCATATGTCGTACCACCTGATGCAGTGAGCGTAATGGATTCACCTTCACAGATTTCTGTATCCGGTGTGACACTCGCATTGATATTTCCAACGGTGACAGTCACCTGGTCTGATGCTGTACAACCATTGTCCGTAACTGTTACAGTATACGTAGTGGTGATAACTGGTGATACAGTGATGTCGGGTCCGGATTGACCTGTGTTCCACAAATATGTTCCTCCTGAACCATCCGCACTCAGGTCCGCGGATTCACCCTGGCAGATCTGCACATTGGGGCCTGCATCAACTGATGGTGAAGGATTTACGGTTACTTCTACGTCATCGGTATCCGTGCAGCCATTGATGGAAACTGTGACAGTGTATGTTGTTGTCGTGTTTGGACTAACTGTAATCGTGGCTCCGTTTTGTCCCGTACTCCATGCGTATTGATTATTTTGTGTACCTCCTGTAGCTGTCAGTGTGCCCGATTGATCATCGCATATTTCTACAGGCAGACCCGCATCTGCTACCGGCATGGGTGAGACAGTTACAACGACCTGATCAGTACCCGTGCATCCACCATCAGTAATGGTTAGCGTGTAGGTTGTAGTAATAGCAGGGTTGACAGAAATTGAGGTGCCGGACTGTCCAGTACTCCAGTTGTAGGTTGATGTAGGACTTCCACCTGAACCTGTTAATGTTGTACCAACCCCCTGGCATATGCTTACATCCGGACCTGCATTCGCATTCACGCTGGTTGAATTGACGAAGACCTGGATGGTATCCGCATCAGTGCATCCATTATTGGTCACCGTCACCATGTAGATGGTATTGGTATTTGGCGAAACGGAGATGGAAGATGCGCTGGATCCTGTGCTCCACAAGTATGTATCAGCGGACGGATCAACATCTGCTATCAGGGTTGTAGGAGTGCCCGGACAAATCGTGATATCGGGTCCAAGAGTCACTTCCGGCGCGGGTCCGGCACCTGTTGTGAATGTGATTGACCATGAGTTCAGGATCCCTACATCAATGGCTACATAATCATTAATATAAAGTACCCAATCTCCATCAGCATCCACGCCGCTAAATTGAGTGGCAAACGTGTACGTTCCTAATGGATTTGTATTAAAAAAAGGTGGCGCTAAATTTAACTGGCGACCCTCGGGACGAAACGTACCGTTATATGGTGGAGCTCCCTGTGTAATGAACAGGGAGGTATTATCTGTAAATGTGGTGACCTGAAAATTATTTCCTCCTCCGCCGTTACCAGAGGAAAACTCCAGGACTTCACCGGAAGGAGCAATTAGAAATATGGCAACATCTCCTGTAAAGGTGTGTTCAAAATCAATGGTAATGTGGTCGATCATGGTACAACCGTCACCAATAATTCCCATACCGGATACAGTTGCTATGGAAGTCGTAATCCCAACCGTTTGTCCGGGTGCGCCAGGAGGCACTAATAGCCCACCCTCTCCATTAAATGTCTGAGCATTTACCAGATCAAAACTAAAAATCAGGAAGATTCCTAATCCCCATGTAAGGATGCAACGCATCATATCAGGTGTTATTCGAAATATTATCAGAGCACGTAATCTCTTTTTCAAGTGCTTTTTTGCTTGCTTTCCACGAAGCTTAGTTTAGCAGAGGAAATTACAACCTATTCAAGGCTGTATCGGCTATTATTTCACTTGATATTGACTAAAATTCGTACCGTATAGTAACCCTAACCGACCTCCCTTGTTCATCAGCAAAATATCGTAACCTATTAAGGTAATCCCTGTAGCGAACATTTAACAAGTTATCCGCTATGATCCCGATATGCAGAAAATCGCTTCCTGTACGTACTGCTGTTTCAAATTTTGGAGCCAACAAAAAATAGTCTTCCGGGGGTGCCAGCAACTCTTCTTCCTGGTTCCAATGTTTCTGCTTCCCTGTATAAGATGCCTCAAGGGACAGCCTGGTCCCTGTAAACCTGTTAGAATCCTTAATAGTCCATGAGAATCGTGAACTCCATTTTACCGGCGGCACAAAACTCAGCGGTGCCTGATTTTTGATAGTGGTTCCACGGATAAAAGAAATAGCTGTCCGGAGTTCAATTCGGTGTGAAAAATCGGAAATGAACAAAAAGTCAATTCCTCTGAGCCAGGCATCTTCCTGTTTGTATTGGTACACCGGAAAAGCTCCACGAATTGTCAGCCGAAGTTCATCTTCCGGTTGCAGATAAATATATTGGCCAATCAGATGGGAATAAACCGAAGCTTCTGCAAAAAGTATGTTATCGATCCTAACGGATTGAGTTAAAATCGATTTATTAGAAATCTCCGGTTTTAGACTCCAGTTACCTTCTTCAATACCTGCGATCCCCTGGTGCAGTCCATTGCTATACAGTTCATTTACTTCCGGTGAGCGTCGTATCAGGACATTGTGGAGCCTTGTTTCGCCAAATTCCTTTTCCTTTACCAACACACCGATCGCCAACGCCATATCATGATAGGTATGGTTTCGAATTAGAATTTCACGAGGTAATGATTGGCTAATCGCCCAAACCTTTATTTTTTGCAGATCATACCTTCCACCAAATTCAAATATTCCGTTTTTGAAAGGAACCTTGGTTTGGAGAAATACAGCACCTGATCCTTTTGTATAATCCGGTATAAGAGGAAGAATTCCAGTCTCATAATCATTCACATTATCTATCCAGCCTGCCTGCATTCCTGCCTCGTATTTAAATGAACGCAATTGATTCTGTAGTTTGACCTGTGCCTGATGTGACCAAAGTTGCAGATCGAGTGCAGGAGTCGTTGAAAGCTCACCGCGACGTATATCATACTCCTGGCGATGATTGGATTGCACTCCATACGACCATTCAAGCGATTTGTCGGGACTGAAAAATTTCTTACCGGCATATGTCAAAAGGTGATGAGTGACTTTCTGACGTGGCGCCTGGATTCGATATGAAAAGTTTTCAGAAATCTGAAATGGCACCTCTCGATGTATGGCCGATTCAAGATCTGTCAGGTTACTTATGTGTGATCCCGCGAAGATGCCCAGGTTGGTATGAAACAGACTGTAAAAGAGTTCATGATGAATACTCTCTTTCGGATGAAAATTTAGTTGAATCGAAGTGCCAGTTTGATTGACACCTGTATTCGTCAGTAAATAGCCGGGAGCTTGATGATCTCCTTCTTTTCGAAAAGAACCAGTCCATTTCCAATCAATATATGTACCTGACTTCGAAAGATTAGCAAAAGCTGTGTGACCCTGGCCATTTGATTCAAATGCATAACCAACAAATCCATGTGGGTGCGGATCCTTAGGAATGGTACCTGCATCTACAATAACAGCACCTCCCATCGCCTGTGAGCCATACTCAATGGCATCTGATCCTTTGATGACACGTATCGACCCTGCACTGGCAGGATCAATTTCAGGTGCATGATCTGATCCCCATTGTTGTCCTGCCTGACGCATCCCATTATTGATGACTGCCACACGATTTCCAAACATGCCATGAATGACCGGTTTACTGATTCCGGAGCCATTCCGCAAAGAATACACACCAGCAATCTGCTCTGTAATATCAGCCAGGTTTTGCCCTGCCTGATTTTTCAGATGCGCACTGGTAAAGACATTTTGTGTATTCGTTTCATCTCTTTCTGATTGTGTACCTGAGACGGTTATTTCTCTTAAAAGTTCACCATGGTGATCTATATAGATAGTTATGGATGTATCACGATTGATCTTCAGAAATACACGCACCGGATCGCAACCGAGGTGTTCGACTCCGATATGATAAGACCCAGGGCAAATGCCATGAATAATAAAAGACCCGGCACTATCCGTCATTACACCTGAAGATGTCTCGACAATTCCGATAGCTGCATATTCCATCGGTTCATGGGTAGCATGGTCAAAAACTTTGCCCGTTAGCGTGATCGAACACTCCTGCCCGAAAAGAGAAAAGGTCCCGATGAAAATCATCAGGACCGTCCAGGAAAATGCCCTCATTGTATACGGACAGGAAAAATCACTTCAATATCAGTCTCTCCTCCTGCATTCTGAATATTACCTGTATTGACACCTGCAGCTGTTTTGTTGGGAAGGTGGCGCAGAATAATTTTTAACTGACCCTCAGAAGGATTAGTAGTAATCAGCGTGGTAGCAATTCCAATAGGATTTGCATTGGTATCCGTATCATCATATGTTACCTGCAGATTCACGTTTTCAGGAATAAAAAAAAACTGATGATCCGTTGCTTCTTCGCGAACCTCCTCAGTGATATCAACCCATGGGTTAACAGACGTATTGGTCAGGTTGATCAGGCCTGTATAGGACATGTTGGACTGAAGGACGCCACCTGAGATCATTGGTGCCAGTCCACCGTCGCCATCCGGGTCATTAAAATTCATGATTACCGGGGTGCCACCACCTGCTGGAGTGAGTACATATAGGAAAGTGGTGATTAATTCTTCTTCATTTGGGATCACAGGATCCTTATCACATGATGAAAAAAATATGACTACCACAAAAACGACAATATAATTGAAGCTGAATGCTTTCATCTCTAGATATTTATTTTTGAAAAAAAGGAATATCTCAAACGCGAGTGCGAATGAGTATTTAATTAACGGGCAGACTTCTTAGGAAATCAAGTATGCAGGAGGTCCCCTGGCGGAATGGAGGATACTAAAGTCCCTGACATCATGCTCTGATGCGCATGGGAATGAAATGATTTGCGGAATATCACAGGTGATACACCTGTTTTCTTCTATAGGGTATTGATGGAGGAATATAATTTTGCACAAAGGACAATCTTCATGGCCTTGTGTAAAATGATACTTATGATTGCAGGAACCATCCAGACCCGGGTGAAAAATTGCTATGTGGCAGGGATCAGATTCAATCGTGTCATCATGATGACTCAGGTGATCATGGGCTGAATGTTTTATAAGACCGGGTGGTGCAATAAAAACAACTGCGTATAAACAAAGCAAAAACCCTGCAAATCCCCGGATTGCGGCATTCGGAATTCGGTCACTTATTTTGAAGGGAATCCACATCAAAACAAAGATAGGGCTAATAGTTACCTCGATTGAGATATATCTTTGATGCATCAATTAAATTGTCAATACTATTTTCTTTGGAAAACACAAACCCGGTTCCTCCTATATCTGAGCATCGAAAAAATTATCATCTCCATACCCTGGACATATCAGATCTGACGAAAGATCCAATCGTCTTGTTTGAGAATTGGATGACATATGCCCTGGAATCAGAACTCGCGGAACCAACTGCGATGACGCTTGCCACCGTCAATGCTGAAGGGAAACCATCTGCCCGGATCGTCCTGCTCAAAGGTGTATCCTCCGAAGGTTTTGAATTTTATACAAATTATCAAAGCCGGAAAGCGAAAGACATGGAAATGGTCCCGTTTGTATCGCTTGTATTTTTTTGGAAAGAACTGGAACGCCAGGTACGTGTTGAAGGAAGGGTCGAGAAAATTCCTTTTGAAAAATCACAAACCTATTTTCAATCCAGGCCGAGGGGGAGCCAGATTGGTGCGTGGGCATCACCTCAGAGTGAAGTAATTCCGGACCGTCAGATGCTTGAAGAAGCTTCCACTGCTATATCCCAACAGTTTGAAAATGTCGACCCGTTACCTTGTCCCGAACATTGGGGTGGTTACCTGGTCCAACCATTTGCCATTGAATTCTGGCAGGGTCGTTCTGACAGGCTGCATGACCGATTCAGGTATATCCGCAACGAAAAAGAGGCTAACTGGTCAACAGACCGGTTAGCCCCCTGATAATTGAATTCCGAAAAATCAGATCACCAGTTCTTTTTCTTCAATCAGTTTCCGGATATTGATCAGGGCGTAACGCATACGACCAAGAGCAGTATTGATACTTACATCAGTCAGGCACGCAATTTCTTTGAAAGACATATCCGCGTAATGTCTCAGGATCACAACTTCACGTTGTTCATTGGGCAGCATATCCACCAGCGTTCGAACCCTGTCATAGGTCTGATCGCGCATCATACTTACCTCGCGATTCGGGTCATCACTTTCCAGGACATCAAAGATGTCGAAGGATTCTGTCGCAGATACTTTAGTGCGGCGTTTGGACCTTCTGAACTGATCCACACACATGTTGTAAGAAATCCTCAGGGCCCACTGAAGGAATTTGCCTTCATGATTGTATTTTCCTTTCCGGAGAGTATCAATAATTTTGATAAACACATCCTGGAAAAGGTCATCCGCCAACTCCCTGTCCTTAGTGAACATATAGATGGAGGAGTAAATTTTTGCTTTGTGGCGATGAAGGAGTGTGGAAAATGCGGATTCGTCTCCGGCCAGGTAGAAATCAATAAGTTGTTGGTCATTGAGAGATTGCACTTGCATACTACACATGTTTTGACAGTTAGAAATAGGCGGATTCGATCGTTAGAATCCTTGTCTTAAAAAACAGTGTAGAGTAGTGCTATAGGCGCAAAAAATTTGGTTGAATCATTAAATTCCCCGCTAAGCTAAGAGAATTCTTTTCTTTACACAAAATAAATTGTGGTAGAATCGATTCTTTAACATGAACTTAACGACGGTCCTGCTGAGTTCGCTGCCAGGCAACTAATCATAAGGGAACCCTGTTACCTCAATCCAACAAAAACTGCGCCAAACAGACATTTCTATGCGGGGGAAGACAAAAGCTGAGCCGAAAATTACACCGGAGACCACCAAAACCATTAAGAATATTGAGATTATTGGCGCCCGGAGCAACAACCTCAAGAATGTCAATGTCACGATCCCGAAGAATCATCTCGTGGTAGTGACCGGTCTATCAGGGTCGGGGAAGTCCTCTCTCATCATGGATACGTTGTATGCAGAGGGACAACGCCGGTACGTGGAAAGTCTGAGTTCATATGCCCGTCAGTTCCTCAACCGGATGAAAAAACCGGATGTGGACCAAATAAAAGGTATTTGTCCTGCCATCGCCATTGAGCAGCGGGTCAGCGGTGGGAATGCCCGAAGCACGGTCGGGTCGATGACAGAGATCTATGACTACCTGAGGCTGCTTTTTGCCCGTATAGGTCGCACGATCAGCCCCATTTCCGGTGAACCTGTTCGAAAACATACAGTCACGGATGTCATCAATTACGTGTTTCAGCTGGCCGACAATACCCGCGTAATGATCATTGCCCCATTAAAGATCCGTGATGAAAAACGCACAATTGAAAAAGAATGTCAATTGCTGTTGCAAAAAGGATACAATCGTATTCAGTGGAATGGGGTGACGCAAAAGATCGATGACTTCCTCGCCGAACAGAAAAAACTGATCAAACAAAAGGCATCTGATCTGGAAAAAGGTGCTTTGTCTTTGGTCGTTGACCGTTTCCCTGTCACACAGGATATCGACTTACAAAAACGTGTGGCTGACAGTGTACAAACCGCATTTTATGAGGCTGAAGGAGATTGTATTGTTGAAGTGGAAGGTGTGGGAAAAACAGATTTTAACAACAGGTTTGAACTGGATGGACTCACGTTCATCGAACCTGAACCAAAATTATTCAACTATAACAATCCTATTGGAGCATGTCCGCGATGTGAGGGATTTGGGAGAATTATCGGGATTGATGAAGACAAAGTCATTCCGGATCCATCCCTAAGTGTGTATGAGGGAGCAGTGGCGGCATGGTCCGGAGAAAAATCTTCTCTTTGGAAACAGGACTTTGTTAAAAAAGCAGGCAAGCAGGGTTTCCCAATTCATAGGTCGTATGTTGAGCTGAATAAAGCAGAAAAGAAATTGTTGTGGGATGGGAGCGGCGATATCAATGGTATTCATTCTTTTTTCAAAGAATTAGAACAGGCGAGTTATAAAATCCAGAATCGTGTTATGCTTGCCCGATATCGTGGTCGTACCATGTGTACGGAATGCGGAGGTGGCCGGTTACGCCCAGAGGCTACCTATGTAAAAGTGAGCGGCAGATCGCTTCCGGAATTAGCCGATATGTCTGTCAAGGATTTAAATATATTCTTCGCAGAAGTAACTTTTTCAGATTATGATGAATTGACGGCACGGAGGATCTTATTAGAAATCCGTAACCGCCTGCGCACCATGAGTAATGTTGGTCTGGGATACCTCCATCTTGAGCGTATCTCTTCCACCCTGAGCGGCGGGGAGACACAGCGTATTCACCTTACCCGGAATCTTGGAAGCAATCTTACAAGTTCGCTTTATATCCTTGATGAACCCAGTATTGGTTTACATCCAAAAGACACAGCTCAATTACTTGATGTATTGCATGATCTCCGTGATCTTGGTAACACGGTCGTGGTGGTAGAACATGAAGAAGAAATAATTCGCGAAGCAGACTATATTATTGATGTGGGTCCCGCGGCAGGTATTCATGGTGGCGAGATAGTGTATCAGGGGCAATATCTTGATTTTATCGAGTCAGGCTCTGCAGGCAAAGTCAGCCTGACACATCAGTATCTCACCGGCAGTAAAAAAGTTGCAACACCAAAAAAGCGAAGGACTTCATCCAACAAACTCTTCATCAAAGGTGCAAGACTTCACAACCTGAAGAATGTAGATGCGGAAATTCCGCTCTATTGCATGACCGTTGTAACGGGCGTCAGCGGATCCGGAAAAACCACTTTGATACGTCACGTTCTTGAACCTGCCCTATCTAATGCAACAGGCGTTACATCCGGATCGAATGCACATCTTCTAAAAACACTTACGGGTGATCTGCAACGCATTGAAGGAATTGAAGTGATTGGACAACAGGCCTTAGGCAGAAGTTCACGCTCCAATCCGATCACCTATATCAAGGCTTATGATTCCATTCGAAAGCTGATGACGGATCTGCATCTCGCTAAGGTCAATGGATTGAAACCGAAACATTTTTCATTCAATGTGGAAGGTGGCCGTTGCGAAACATGCAAAGGAGATGGAGAGATTGTAGTGGAAATGCAATTCCTGGCGGATATCAAATTAGTCTGCGATGAATGTGGCGGAAAACGATTTCAAAAACCGATTCTTGAAATTAAATACAGAGGCAAAAACATCTATGATATTCTTGAGTTGAGTGTTGACGAAGCCATTGCATTTTTTGAAGATGAAAAAGAGATTGCTGAAAAACTGCAACCACTGCAGGATGTAGGTCTGGGTTATATAAAACTGGGGCAGGCCTCCAGCACCCTGTCCGGTGGTGAAGCACAGCGCGTCAAATTAGCTTCTTTCCTTACACGTGACCGGAATGATAAACATTTGTTTTTCATATTTGATGAACCGACTACAGGTCTTCATTTTCATGATATAAATATCTTGTTGAAAGCATTAAATGCCCTGGTTGAAAAAGGACATACCGTAGTCATTATTGAACATAATCTTGAAGTCATCAAAACTGCTGACTGGGTTATTGACCTTGGACCCGGCGGTGGAGATGAAGGTGGTCATCTTATAATTCAGGGTACTCCGGAGCAGGTTGCGAAAAACAAAGACTCCATTACAGGTTCATATTTGAAGGGTAAGTTATAACTTTCGGCAACCGGGAATTACAATCATTCCGTTTCCTCTTCATGTCAGCACCTAAATCTTTACGTCAGAAGATGCATGAGCTCGTCTTCAAGACGGATACCACTGCCGGAAATACGTTTGATTTAGTAGTCATTGGACTGATAGTTACCAGTGTATCTTTTGTGGTCCTGGAAAGTGTAGACAGCATAGCTACTCAGCATCACTCCTTTTTCCAAAGGGTGGAGTGGGCTTTTACTATCCTTTTCACATTTGAATATTTATTACGAATCTATGCCGCAAAAAACCGGTGGAGGTATATCACTTCTTTTTTTGGCCTTGTCGATTTTCTGGCCATCTTCCCAACCTATTTGAGTGTTATTATTCCTGGAAGCCACAACTTACTGATCATTCGTGTATTGCGTCTTATGCGAATCTTCCGCATCATGGAGATGGGCCATTTTGTGCGTGAGGGTGGTATCGTGGTCAGCGCTTTAAAGGCCAGCCGAATCAAAATTTTTATCTTCCTCAGCTTTGTTGTAATCGCAAGTGTATTTATGGGGGCGCTCATGTACCTGGTAGAAAACGGGCACAATCCGGAAATTGAAAATATCCCGGAAGGAATTTATTGGGCCATTGTGACACTCACCACAGTTGGATATGGAGATGCGATACCCGTGACAGGCAGAGGAAAATTACTGGCCTCGATCGTGATGATCTTAGGGTATGCGGTGATTGCTGTACCAACAGGAATTGTTACGGCAGAGATCTCCAGCCGTGTATTAAGCCCCCGAAAAAAAGAAAATGCTAAGTGCCTTCGTTGTAATAATATCGACCATCATGAAAATGCAGAGTTTTGTTATCACTGCGGAGAATCACTCGAAGACCTGCAAGATTAAACACGTTGTTTAGCGGCGGTTGTTTTATGTACTGAGACAGGTGTCAGCGTATATCCTGCTTTGCGTAATAACCTGATGACTCCATACTCTCCAGCGAGGTGTCCGGCACCCACTGCAAAAAAGATGGGTCCTTTTTTCATCATTCCGGACATGACCGGAATCCAGTTTTCATTCCTGTTTTTTAACAGGATCTCTTCATAGTTCTCACCGTTGTCGGCTTCACTGACCATGGCTACCATACGTTCGATATCCTGTTGTTTATAGAGATCAACTGTCTCATCGAATCCATCACTTCCTGCAGATGTACCTCGTACGGCATCCAGGAGCATCATGGCCTGGTCTTTATAGGGAATACTATCGAAGAGGGACATCTGATAATCCATAGTCTCTAATCCACTTACCAACTTTTTATCCTTTTGTGCGCGGTCATAAATCTCCATTTCATATGAGAGGATATCACCGGATTGCATTTCTTCCGGATTCATATTCACCTCAGCCAGCATGGAAAGAAACATCGGCTTGACTTTACTCAGCATGAACATTGGGAGACCCATATCGTCAAAATACGTAGCGACTTCATTGTATTCGGCAGGTGACATAAGATCATTAAGTGTCACACCTTCCTTCATCATTAAATTTCCCAGCATGCCCATTAAGGAGCCGATACCGGTCATGTCATCGAGATCGATTTCGAATACAACCTGTTTTGATTTTTCATAAGCATCATCGAGACCGGCAGGATAGAAAAAATCTTCCTTGGGGATCATGTGGATCGTGCCGAACAAATAGGATGGTTGAGCCATATCGGGATGCTCTATTTTCCAAAGAAGGGAGGATGGCAGGGTTTTCTGGTCATCCTGGGCCGATTTTGAGCTGGCGCAGGAGGAGATGACAAGTGAGCCACTCAGGAGGAGTAAGAAGAAATTTTTAAAGGAGGTATTCATCAAGGTATGGTGTTGAGTAAGGAAAAGGATTACGTTGGAAGGATAACGATGGACCGGGTGTTAAAAGTAAGGAGAGGAACGGAAGGGGGGGATAAATGATTCCGGGGGATGGAGAATGGGGAAATTGCGGGAGGGCGAACGATGGGGAGGG